>CAZVSW010000044.1:0-12617 GCA_964630005.1 uncultured Ruminococcus sp.
TTATATTCAGGAAGACAACAGCCTGCGGCTGTTTTCTCCCCGAACCCCTCTTTCTCTTACAGATTATTTTGTCTTCAGTCTGAAGTGCCCTGGCAGATAGATATTTGCCAAGGCGCTTTTTTTGCAAAAAACTTGCGAAGCAAGAGAAAGTTGCGGTGCTGTGCGTACATGTCCGATTTATCGTACATCTATACGCGTATAATAAAAGACGTCGGGTAGAGAGAGCCAAAAAAAGGCGCAAAAAAGCGTCCGGCGGCATTTTGTCCGGACGCTTTTGAAGTGAACCCGAAAAAGGAGCGTATAAGTATGAACGACAGAAAAAGCAGAATCAGCATCATTGCCACGGCGGTTTGCGTCATATTCCTTGCCGCCTGCATCGGAATCCGTGAATTCAACCTGAACGCGAGCTATAACGAAGCGATCGACTGCCTTTCCGCAGGCGATTACAAAGCGGCGCTTGAAATATTCGAGCGCATCGGCAGCTACCGCGATTCGCGCGAGCTGAAAAGCTATGCAAACGCGCTTTGCTATGCGGAATCTGCTTCGGGCAGAGTGCTTGCGCGCTCCTATATCTCACAGATCTCAGAAAGCTACCGCGGCGAGCTTTGCGACGAGATACGGAGCTTTAAAAACAGCTTCGGCTCTGACGTCATGAAGATTTCTCAGTGACGCGACGCAAAGCGGTTTTTATAAAGGTCGTAAAGTATGGCGATAAAGTACGACTGGATGAGGCAGACGATGAGCTCTTCGGCAACGCGAGGGACCCATACGATATAAAAGGCTCTGCCCGCCCATGACGGATATGTGATGTAGCGAAGGATGATCGTGTTGATCGTTGTTGAAACGAATCCTGCGGCAAACACCGAGATAAACACACGCACTCCGCTTACGCCGACCGCCTCTTTGCCCCTTTTTCTGCGAATGTACATAACCGCCAGCCCGACGGCGACGATCACGAGCATTGAGCCGCCCGCGAGAATCGGTCCGAAGGTGAGGAAGTTGATGTATTTCGCGACCGCAGAGGCGTATGTCGATGTGCGCGACCAGTCAAAGCCGCCGGCTTTCTGAGTCAGACCGCTGTAAACGCCGTTTACGGCGGTTTTTTCTATCTCTTCTTCGATGACGATGTTAACGTCTGCGCCGTCGAAATACTTTGCCGAAGCTTCCTCGATATGAACCGTCATGCCTTTCGGGAAAGCCGACAGCTCGATCTTTGTGATGCCGGACGGAATATATACCTCTCCGCCGCAATTCGCAAATGCGTTTTTGCCTATCTTCGGGACATACTTCACACCGTCTACTACTATGTATGAGGGCACATTGATGACCTCCGAGTCGTCGCAGGAGGTGATGGTATAGCTGTCCTTGGAATAGGAAGCGAGCGAAACAACAAGCCCGGTGAGCGGCGATTTGTCGGTACTGTCGACGACCCCGCGAGACGGAATGTCGTCGGCAGAGGCTATTCCGCCGGAATATATGCCGTCGTTTTTAAGCGAGACGGCAAACGCCGCGCCGGTGAAGATGAGCACGGCGGCAAGAATTGCCGAAAACCATCTGAGCGAGCCGCTCTTTTTGTCGCGGAGGGCGAGCCATACGCTGCCCTTGATAAAGCCGCCGACAAACGCCGTCAGCGTAAACAGCGGGTTGTACGCGCCGATAGGGCTGATGATGCAGCCCAGAATATCCGAACCGGCAGAGGCTACCGCGCCGTAAAGCGGACCATAGAGCATGGCGGGAATGGCGGTAAATACGCCCGAAAAGCCGACTGTCATACCTGCGCCGCCGAACATGGGTATCTCCAGACGGAAAAGCTTTGTCACCGCAACACAGCCCAGCATTACCGCGGTGATCGTGAGCCGTACGGTCGATTCGCGGCGCGAAAGGGGGGCGGGCTTTGGCATGCGGGACGCTTTGACAATGATAAGCGCGCCGGCGGCCGCGAGCAGTACCATGACCGCCTCGCAGATGATAAGCGGCGAGCCGCCAAGGTAAAAGAAGAGAGAAACGGCAAAAGCGCTGCAAGCAACGAGAAGAAACGCGCCGAGCGCGATGAGATAAGATCGTTTTGAATTCATAATACACCTCATGGCAGGACGGGATTTGAATCTCGTCCTGCTGGTGCAGAGATTGGCAAAGGGCAAACAAAAAGGCGGCAAAAAAGCCGCCTGAGAAACACGGTTTTATTCCGTATTCCGGAAAGATAAGGGGGAAAGCCCCTTGTCAGTTTGTCAGCGGGATGCGATCCGTTCACCGCAGACAGCGAAAAACCGCTGCCACTTCGTACCCGTGACAACTCCCTGTTCACGGGTCACTGCGGAGGAAAAATCCGACGGACTTCCTCCTGCGCGAACGAACCTACTCTGCAAAATTTTTATTTATGACGGGTGACAACACGCCTTCGGCGCGTTTTCTCCCCGAACCTCTCTTTCTCTAAGATGTGTCGCTTCGCGAGAGATTAATATTAGAAGGAAAGAGCGGGGTTTTGTTTATATCACTTTAATTATCAGTGAAAGCAGCATGGCTGCGATGCCGAACAGATATTTGCGAACCGATGCCGAGGCTTCGGCGTAATCGCGTTTATATTTTTTCGCCCACACTCGCGCATAAAAACGCGAAAAAATCGCAAAAAGCAGCGAGATCAGGCAAAGCAGCACAACGATACCGTAAAGCGACGCATACGGCGCTTTGTCATTAGTGGCAAGTAAGCAAGCGCAGACGCCGATGCTGATTATTGAAAACGCCGTTTGCTTAACGTAATATAAAACGGTGTATTTGTTAAATACAAGCTTTTCGCTGTCTGTGTGCATCTCTTCCTCATATGTCAAAGAGGCGTTGCAATACGGGCAAACGCTGTCTTCGTCGACAGTGCACTTGCAAATCGGGCATTTCTTCATCAAGAATACACCACGCTTTTTCGCTGTATAAGTCTTACATGATGAGTTGGATTCCCTTGAAATCCACAATTTACATCAAATTCAGTTTGAAAATACATACTTCCAAATCTATTAGGATAATTATATATTAAAGCGCGTGCTTCACAAGTAGAATATCTTTCATATAGCAAAGCATTATATGTTGAAGCAACAGTTCTGGCATAACCTACTGAATTGTTATTAGTTATTTCATATGCTTCCTTAGCTTGTGAGTACGAACAATATTCTAACCGTGCAAGTGCATCTCGAATATAGACGTACAGCGAATCATCATACTCATGCGATAAATACCTTTGACCAAGCAAGGAGAGTATATTTGAAGCAGTCAAGGATAAATATACGATTCGATGAAATTTCATGATATACAAATCCTTTCTGTATGAGTTATATTCTTAGAAACTTGCAAAACCACAATTCTATTAAAAATAGCGCGGCGATAAGCGCGAGAAGGAAAAGTGGTTTACGGAGAAAAACGTAGTTTGTCTCCGTCGTTCCCCGAAAGGGGGTTAACGGGGGAAAATGTGTTTCCCCCGTTCTAAGAGCGTTAGCCCGTCTTACGCGTTGGGCAAGCTCGCCGCAGCAACAGACTGTCCTACGCGGCGGCTGGATTCGTCGGGGATGTGAAGTTCAAGCTTAGCCGCAAGCTCGGGGAATTCCTTATCAAGAACCTCCTGCGCCTTGCCGAGAAGCAGAACTCCGCCCTCTCCGCTGGTAACACGACCCATGATGAGCACGTGCTTGATATCGTAAAACTCAGCGTAAAATGCGATGCCGTAGCCGAAGTATACGCCGATATTTTCATAAATCTTCTTTGCGCGTTCGTCGCCTTCTTTCATAAGGTTCTGAACCACCTTAAGCTTCTCTGCGGGGGAGAGGCTTTCGTCAAGCTCGATGCCCGCAAGCGGAGCAAGCTTGATAACGCCGTCCTGGCTGAAGTACTTAACGCCGCAGCCGTAGTCGCCCGACCACTCGTCGACCATTGCGTTTTCGCAGAAATCGACGGGAACAAACGCAAGCTCGTTGAGCCAGCCGGTGATGTTGCCGTTGCCGTCAACGTATCCGCCGGCTTCGCTCGTGCCCATTGCAACGCCGAGAACGTTATTATCGTTAAGGTCCATAGCGCCTGCAAGCGCGGTAACGTCGCCGTCGTTTGCGACCTCGATCGGGATCTCCTTGCCGTATTCGGCAGAAAGCTCCTTAGCGATGTCTGTATACATATGTTTGATGTGCTTTTCGAAGTCCTCGTCAGAGACTTTGAGGAAGAGCGAGCCGATCATGATCTTATTATCGACATAAACGCCTGCGGAGGAAACGCCGATGGCGTCAACTCTGGGCATATGGCTTGCGGCGGTCTTCATTGCTTCATAAATACCGTCGTGATGGTACGAAGGATCGGACTGGAGCTTGGGGAACCAGACGACCTCTTCGGAATATACTGCTTCGCCGTCGATAACTGCGGAGACCTTTCTGTCGCTTCCGCCGGCGTCAAAGCCGATACGGCAGCCGTTAAGATGTCTGCCGACGGGCGAGGTGGATTCGGCCGTTACGGGAGCGTGTTCAAGGTCGGTAAGTTCGACCTCAAAGGGGTTTTCATAGCATCTTGCCATGAATCCGTTATCAAAGTCGCGGAGACCGCCCTTTGAATAAGCCGCTTTGATCTTTTCGCCCACAACGGGAGAGCCGGCAACGATGATCTTATAGCCGCCGCGAACCCAAAGCAGTGCCTTGATGATTCTTTCAATATATCTGAAATTGATGTCGTCCTTGCCGACGCCGTCCTTATAGATACGGGTCTTATAGGAAGAGACATAGCCGTTGTTGCGGACGATGCCTATGACGATGTCCTGACCGTCCTGTGCGGTAGCCTCGCGCATTTCGCGTACGACAAGGCTCATTGGCTCAAACTGTTTGTCAAGAACAGACTCTACTTTAAGCTTCATAGCGTATTGTACCTCCGATGATCGTTGTATTTACATTGAATTCGTTGTCTGTGACGATGATATCCGCGTCCTTGCCGATGTCGAGCGAGCCCTTCTTATCGGCTATGCCGAGCATGGAAGCGGGGTTGAGGGATGCGCATTTAACGCACTGCCAGAGGGGAAGATCGCTGTTCTGGTACACGTTCCATACGCCCTTGTTGAGCTTGAGAACGCTGCCGGCGATAGTGCCGTCTTCAAGTCGGCACTCGATGCCCTTGGCGATGACCTTCTGACCGCCGAGGAAATATTCGCCCTCGGGAAGACCGCCTGCGGGGAGACAGTCGGTGATGAACACGAGCTTGTCGCCCTTGAGGGACGCAACGATAGAATAAAGTCCCTTATCGACATGGAAGGTATCGACGATGAGTTCGGTATAAACGTCGCTCTTCAGAGCCGCGCCGACAACGCCGGGGTTGCGGTGACCGAGAGCGGACATTGCGTTGAAAAGATGTGTCGACGATCTTACGCCGGCGTCGATCGAAGCCATTGCGGTTTCGAAGTTTGCGTCGGTATGACCCATGGAGACAACTACCTTTGATTCGGAAACGATTTTTCTGATAGCGGCGAAATCCTCGTCCATTTCGGGGGCGAGCGTTACGTATGTAACGATATCGGCGTTATCGAGGATCATATCCGCATCGGGCTTGAGAATGGACTTTTCGTCCTGAGCGCCCTTCTTTTTGGGGTTTATAAACGGACCTTCGGAGTGAACGCCGTGGATGGCTGCGCCGTTCCAGGTCTTGCTTTCTTCCTTGACGCTTCTGACCGCGTCAAAGGCCTTAAGAATTTTTTCCTTGGCGATAGTCATGGTAGTGGGCTGCCAGAGAGTTACGCCGTTTTTAACGATCCCTTCGGAGATCTTACGGATATCGTCGGGGTTTGCGTCCGAAACGTCAAGACCGACATAGCCGTGAATATGCACGTCGATAAGACCCGGAGCAACATAGCCGCCCTTTGCGTCGATGACCTCTGCGCCTGCCGGGATGGCGTTTTCGTCGATAATGTCTGCGATCTTTGCGTCATACGCAAGCGCTTTGCCGCTTATTATCTTATCTTTAAGAATAAGCTTACCGTTTTTAATGTACTTCATTGCTTTTCCGTCCTTTATTATGTTAGTGATTTATATCGCAAGTTTAAAATCATATCAAAACATCGTTTGTCTTTGAAGCGTCCGCCTCAAAGAAATCCTTTTGCTTAAGCCCCATGCGGTTTGCGACGATGGCAGAAGGAAATGTGACGAGTTTTTCGTTGAAGCGCGAAACATTGCTGTTATAAAGCCGTCTCGCCGCCTGAATATGCTCTTCGGCGTCGGCGATCTGCGCCTGAAGCGACACAAAAACGCTGTCCGACCTGAGCGCCGGATACGCCTCCGACGTGACCGAAAGTTTGGCCGAAAGCTCATCAAGCTTTTTATTTTGTTCCGCCTTTTCCGAAAGCGTCGCTCCGGTCCGGAGCTCCGTTACGGAAACGAGGAGATTTTTTTCATGCTCCGCATAAAGCCTTGCGGTAGAAAGCGCTTTGGTAAGCGTGTCAAACCGCTTTGTAAGCGCGACGTCAATGCCGCTTTCGGCTTCGGCGACCTTAATCTCGGCGCGTTTTATGGCGTTGCGCGTGGCGACATACCACACAAGCACGCCGAAAAACAGCAGAGCGACGATTATTATAATGACCGTTACAAACGGCGTCATTTAGTTATTACCTCCCGTGATCCATATTTTCTTTTCAAGCCTGAGCCCGTCGACAAAATCGACAATTTTGGATATCTCGCCGGTTATATCGTTAAGCAGCCATTCGTCGGTAAGACGGCTGAAGACCGGCGGCTCGAACGAATCTTTATTATCGCAAAACGCGACGTGAAGCTTGTTATCGATAAAGCAAAACATCAGCTTGCCATTGACGAAATCGCGAAGGCGGAGCATTTCCGCCATGAGAGCCGGGGTGAGCAGATAAAACGCCTCGTGCTCATCCGCGCCGTAGACGGTATAGGCTCTGTTGAAATCGCTGCTTTCCATTCTTATCTTTTTCATGGGGCGCTCGGACGAGAAAAGCCCGCCCGATCTTTTTGCGTACTGAAAGCCCTTCTGGCGCACCTGCAAGTTATATCTGAAGCTCTTGTTGAAATCGAACACCGTCCATCTGCCGTGGAAATACACCGTGGTAGACGTCATTCCGTTAGATGTATGCGTGGTTTTCGCGATATATACCTCGGAAGATTCAAACGGCACGCCGTTATATACGCCGGAAAACTTATCTTCGCTTTCGAAGTCGCTTCCCATTTCCATACAGCCGAGCGAGCGTATGTATTCCTCGGTGAAGCCGCCGCGGACGTCGTATTCAAGCCCGTCAAACGTCTTTTCAAGCGAATAGCGCACGGCGAGCTCTTTATATTTTCTGACGTACGCCTTGCGGAATTTTGAATAAAGCAGAGCGTAGAGCGCGAACGCCAGGATGAGGATGATAACGCCGGCAGGGACAGAAAAAACAAAAGCGCCGAGCGCGACCACGATCATCGCGATAAGGATCCAAAAAGGTATGAGCGCATGTCTGCGTTCTTTTTCAAGAATTTCTACTGTATTTTCCATAATGATATATAGCCGCCGGAACAGCCGCGAAAGCCTTATGACCGGTAAAAACGTTAATTACGTTATTATTATATTATATCACGCGCGCAAAGTCAATATTATTTCCCTCAACTCAGAAGGAGATTTTGCAAAAATTTTGCCGCCGGCGGCTCTGAGCTCGGTCTCACTGCGGTATCCCCACAGCGCGGAGATGCAGTCTATGCCCGCATTCTTTGCCACGGCAATGTCCACCTCGGTGTCGCCGATATAGACCGTGTTTTCCGCCGACGCGCCGAAATAGTTCATCGCCGCAAGCACCATCGAAGGGTCGGGCTTGCGTTCGGCTTCGTTTTTCGGACCTATGGCAAAGTCATAGAGCCCGCAAAGCATTTCTTTGCAGACGAGCTGCAACGCCGAATCTTTTTTGTTTGAAACGACACCGACGTTAACGCCGGTCTGCCTCAGACAGGCGAGCAGTTCGCGCATTCCGTCGTAGGGAACTGTGAGGTCGTTTATATGCGCCATGTAATACTCCGAAAAGAGCCCGACGGCTTTTTTGTGCGTTTCGCCGTCGACGCCGCACGGAAGCGAGCGCCTGAGAAGGGTTGGTACGCCGTTGCCGATAAACGAACGCACTTCTTCTTTTGTGCGGAGCGGAAAAGAAAGACCTGACAGCGCATTGTTGACCGCCGCGGCAAGATCGCCGAGCGTATCAAGCAACGTGCCGTCGAGGTCGAAAAGAACGGTACTTATTGTCATGGAAAAGATTAAGAATGCTGCTCGATATAGTCGGCAACGTCCTTAACGGTCTTGAGATTGACAGCGTCCTCGTCGGGCACAACGATACCAAGCTTTTCTTCGATTCCCATAAGAAGCTCGACAAGGTCGATGGAATCGACTCCCAGGTCTTCCATAATGTTTGAATCGTCCTGAATCGTGTTGATGTCGATGCGAAGCTGTTTTGCCAGCATATCTTTGATTTCTTCTATTACCATGTGTAGATTCCTCTCTTGAAAGTTTTATTGATGCGGACAGGGCAAAGGCGACCGCCTGTAAGCCCACGCACTATAATAAAACATATTTTGCTTTTTTGCAATAGGCAAAAACAATTTTTTTTAATTTGGCGGTATAAAATATCACAAATCGGAGAAAAACGCAGTCTGTCGCCGCTTTAAAATATCATACTGTTTCTTCGCATCCATCCTGCTGAGCATTATTTAAGGAAGATTCACAAAAAACCGCACTTTATTTATTGACTAAAGCCACTCAATGTGTTATTATTTAGAGATGATTAGGATAATGGCGGTAGTATACCAAAATACCGCATTCAGGCACAGGAGCTTATTATGATCATACTCGGAATCGACCCCGGACTTGCTACGGTGGGTTACGGCGTTGTGAGCCACCAGAACGGAAAATTCCGCGCACGCGAATACGGCGCCGTCATAACAAAGCCTCACCAGCTGCTCGAAAACCGTCTGGAGGAGATATATGACTCCGTGTGCACGATCATCGAACGCCACGCGATAGACTGTATGGCTATCGAAGAGCTTTTCTTCAACCGCAACGTCACCACCGCAATGGACGTAAGTCAGGCGCGCGGCGTGATCCTGCTCGCCGCAAAAAAACACAACGTCGACATATATGAATATACCCCGCTTCAGATAAAACAATCCGTCGTCGGCTACGGCAGAGCCGAAAAAAAACAAGTTATATACATGACGCAGTTGCTTTTGGGGCTTTCCGAGCCGGCAAAGCCCGACGATACCGCCGACGCGCTCGCCGTCGCCATCTGTCACGGCAACAGCTTCAGAAATTTTTAGAAAGATAACGCCTATGTACTATTACATCAAGGGAACGCTCGCCCTGCTTTCCGGCGACACCGCAGTCATCGACGCAAACGGCGTCGGGTACGCCCTCACCGTGACGCAAAACACATTTTCCGCGCTCGCTTCAAAGCTTGGCAAAGAAGCGCAGCTTTTCACATATCTCGCCGTCAGGGACGACGCTATGGAGCTTTACGGCTTTTCTTCCGAGTACGCAAAGGCTTTGTTGATAAAGCTGCTCGGCGTGTCGGGAGTCGGTCCTAAGGCGGCGGTATCAATACTTTCGTCGTTCACGCCGAACCAGCTCATCTCGGCAGTGCAGTCGGGCGACGCCAAGCTCATCTCCCGCGCAAACGGCATAGGTCTCAAGACCGCACAGAAGATAATCATCGAACTGAAAGGCAAGCTCGACCTTAGCGACGATACGTCGGCGGCGGCCGCTCCGCCTTCCGCCGTCGAAGCCGTCAACGCGCTCACCGTGCTTGGCTACAGCCGCAGTGAGGCGGGCGACGCCGTAAAAGGGCTTGATCCGTCGCTTTCACTCGAGGAGCTTATCGCAGAAGCGCTCAAAAGGCTTAACAGACTTTGAGATATTATCAGTCTGACAAACAAAGCTCTTTATAAAAAGAGTCGAGGTATCAATAATGCCAATTAACCAGACCATCCCCTCAGGGGATTATGAATTTGATTTTGAAAGCCGCATAACCGGCGGCGAGCTCACCGCCGAAGACGGCGAAAACGAGCTGTCGCTCCGCCCGAAAACGCTTGACGAATATGTCGGGCAGGAAAAGGTGAAGGAAAACCTTTCGGTGTTTATAAACGCGGCCAAGATCCGCGGGGACGCGCTCGACCACGTGCTCCTTCACGGTCCGCCCGGTCTTGGAAAGACCACGCTTTCATGCATCATCGCCTCCGAGCTGGGAGTGAATTTAAAGATCACCTCAGGTCCTGCCATCGAAAAAGCCGGCGACCTCGCCTCGCTTCTCACAACGCTCGACCGCGGCGACATTCTCTTTATCGACGAGATCCACCGCCTGCCGAGGCAGGTCGAAGAGATACTCTACCCCGCAATGGAAGACTTTGTCATCGATTTCATGATGGGAAAAGGTCCTGCGGCGCGCTCAATACGCATACCGCTCAAGCCGTTCACCCTTATCGGCGCGACGACGCGCGCGGGTCAGCTCACCTCGCCGCTCCGCGACCGCTTCGGTATGCTTTTCCGCCTTGAGCTTTATACAAACGAAGAGCTCGCCAGAATCGTCACCCGCTCTGCCGCCATTCTCGGCGCAGATATCTCCGAAAGCGGCGCGTTTGAGATCGCCCGCCGTTCGAGAGGTACGCCGCGAATCGCCAACCGCTTTTTAAAGCGCGTGCGCGACTTCGCGCTGGTGCTCGGCAACGGCAGTATCGACGAGGATATCGCCGCCAAAGCGCTTAAAAGCCTTGACGTCGACGAGCTGGGGCTCGATTCGGTCGACAGACGTATGCTTGCCGCCATAATCAAGCATTTCGGCGGCGGTCCGGTAGGTCTCGAAACGCTCGCCGCAGTTATCGGCGAGGAATCTATCACCCTCGAAGACGTTTATGAACCCTACCTGCTTCAGCTCGGCTTTTTAAACCGCACGCCGCGCGGCAGAATGGCGACCGCCTCCGCATATGCGCACCTCGGTCTCACTCCGCCGGAAAGCATTCTGCCGAGTCAGACTCAGCTTTAATTACTACAGAAAGCAAGGAATACAACAGATGTTTTGTGCCGAAAACTGGAAGGACTACCGCCTTATCGACGCAGATAGCGGCGAACGGCTTGAAAAATGGGGCGATTTTGTGCTGATACGTCCCGATCCTCAGATAATCTGGTCGGGCGAACGCAAAAATCCGCTTTGGAAAAAAGCCGACGGCATCTACAGCCGCTCGCGCTCCGGCGGCGGCGAGTGGATAAAAAAAGACATGCCGGACGAATGGACGATTAGCTACAGGGATCTGAAGTTTTCGCTTTCCCCAATGGGCTTCAAGCATACCGGGCTGTTCCCCGAGCAGGCGGCAAACTGGGATTGGTTCGTGCCGCTCATCAAAAACTCGGGGCGCAGGATAAAGCTTCTGAACCTCTTCGCCTATACGGGCGGCGCAAGCGTGGCGGCGGCAAAGGCAGGCGCATTTGTCTGCCATGTGGACGCATCAAAAGGCATGGTCGCGCGCGCAAAGCAAAACGCCGTTCTTTCGGGCGTGCCGTCAGACGGAATAAGATATATCGTCGACGACTGTCTCGCCTTTGTTGAGCGCGAGATCAGGCGCGGCAACAAATACGACGCGGTGATACTCGACCCGCCGTCGTTCGGCAGAGGCCCGAAGGGCGAACGCTGGGTCATCGAGGAATGCCTCGACGCGCTTATGGGACGCATCGCGCCGCTCATGTCGGACGATCCGCTGTTTGTCATACTCAATTCCTACACCACAAATCTTTCTCCCTCAACCTGCGGATATATACTCCACAAAAACCTGAACCCCCGTTTCGGCGGAAGCGTCTCGAGCGACGAGCTGGGGCTTTTGGTCGAAGAATCGGGTATATGCCTGCCCTGCGGCGCGGCAAGCCGCTGGGTAAACAAATAAAAACCGCCCGATTACACACTGACATTATGATAGAAGCAAAAAACATTTCATTTTCATACGGCGAAGATAAGCCGAACGTCGTTTCCGACGTTTCTCTGACCTTTGAAAAGGGCACGTATACCGCCATACTCGGTCACAACGGCAGCGGCAAATCGACGCTTGCAAAAATGCTCTGCGGTCTTTTGCTGCCCGGAAACGGAAGCGTAACCGTCGACGGTATGCTCACGACCGACGAAGAGCACGAATTTGACATACGCAAAAAGTGCGCGATGGTGTTTCAGAACCCCGACAACCAGATCGTCGCCTCCGTAGTGGAGGAGGACGTAGCCTTTGCGCCCGAAAACCTCGGAATTGCACCCGACGAGATACGCCGTATCGTCGACGACTGCCTTGAGACCGTCGGAATGAAGAGCTATTCCAGGCATTCGACATACAAGCTTTCGGGCGGGCAGAAACAGCGCGTTGCCATCGCCGGAGTGCTTGCCATGATGCCCGAATGCATTGTGATTGACGAAGCCACCGCCATGCTCGACCCGAGCGGACGCAGGGACATTGTAAACACCATGAAAAAGCTGAACGCCGAGCGCGGGCTGACCGTGATCACCATTACCCATCATATGAACGAGGCGGCGCTCGCAGACCGCATAATCGTCATGAATAAGGGGCGCGTGTTTGCCGACGGCACGCCGACCGAAATTTTTAAAAACGTCG
>CAZVSW010000045.1:0-12602 GCA_964630005.1 uncultured Ruminococcus sp.
GAAGAAATTGCGATAAAGAATACGACCAGCGCTCTCATAACGAGCATCTGTTTGCGTTCATCCCATTTTTTCTTTGAAAGCGGTACGATGAGGTCGAGTGTAAGCGTGGAGCTCGAAGTAAGTACCAGCGATGAAAGGGTAGACATTGATGCGGACAGCACGAGAACGATTACGATCGCTACGATAATGTCGGGCATTCCGGAAAGCATACTGGGAATGATACTGTCGTATACGGGAGCGCCGTTGGCGCCGAATTCGATCACGTCGCCGTAAAGTCTGCCGAAGCCGCCGAGGAAGTAGCAGCCGCCGGCAACGACGACCGCGAATACTGTCGAAATTACCGTGCCCTTAGAGATAGATGATTCGTTTTTAATGGCATAGAATTTGCCGACCATCTGAGGGAGACCCCATGTGCCGAGCGAAGTAAGCAGTACGACGCCGAGCAGCGCAAGAGGTTCAGGTCCGAAGAATGAGGTAAATGCGCCGTTCATTTCGGGAGCGGTCTCAGCAGTGATCGACGAAAGCTCGTTCATTGCTGCGGAAAAACCGCCGTTGGAATTGATTACTGCTGCAATTACCAGCACTATGCCGATAAGCATGACGATACCCTGAATAAAATCGTTGATCGCCGTTGCCATATATCCGCCGGCGACAACGTATACGCCGGTGAGCACCGCCATAACTATTACGCACCATACATAATCGATGCCGAATGCCATGGTGAACAGTCTGGAAAGACCGTTGAACAGCGAAGCGGTGTAGGGAATGAGGAAAACGAAAACAATGATCGAAGCGGCGATCTTAAGCGCCGGGGACATGAAACGCTGACCGAAGTATTCGGGCATTGTCTTACTGTCCAGCTTTTGGGTCATAAGACGTGTCCTGCGGCCGAGGAGAACCCAGGCAAGAAGCGAACCGATGATGGCGTTGCCGAGACCGATCCATGTGGACGCTATGCCGTATTTCCAACCGAACTGGCCGGCATAACCGATGAAGATTACTGCCGAAAAATACGAAGTACCGTATGCAAAGGCCGTCAGCCACGGGCCGACCGAACGTCCGCCAAGCACGAAGCCATGCACGGAAGAAGCGGTTTTGCGGCAGTAGATTCCAACGCCGAGCATTACGGCGAAGAAGGAAACGAGGAGTATGATTTTAACTACCATAATTTTTTCTCCATTTCAGATTTACCATAAAAACAAAAAACACACAGAAGTGATTCTGTGCGTTAGATCGAAACGAAAACTTATTCTGCTGCACAACAAACCACTATTCTTTTAACGAAAAAAGCAATAGCGGTAATAGTAGAAAGCGGCGTCGATAAGATACATTTCGGTAACCCCTTTTTGTTTTAACAGGTTGTTAAAATTATATCACGGTTTTGTTTTGCTGTCAATAGCTTATTCGACATTTTATACATTTATTTTGGACTGGAGTATTAATTCGTGATTTATATTGCGCATCGGCAAAAAACAAAGCGGAAAATAAACGGCAATGCCGCCTACCTTCCGCAAAAATGTGTGCTGTGCAGTGGTCTTTATTCGAAATAGCTATAGGAAATGCGCTTCATTTCGTCAAGCTTGCTGATAGCCGAGCGCAGCAAAGCGACCTGGTTTTTTCCCCGGTAATAGTTGTGTTTGTCGCGGCGGCAGGTGAAATATATGTCGCCTCTGAGGTAATCCTCAAGAAAGCGTGCGCCTATTTCGAGTATGGTGGTTACAGCGCCGATATACAGCGTTTCGAGTTCGAACCTTGTGATGGTATTCTTGACCTGACCGATATATCCGCGGCAGAATGCGTCGAATTTTTCAAGGTCAAGCGCGACTGAATCGATATTCGGGTCGTCCTCGGCGCAGGTGCTTGAACCGGAGCGTATAGCGTCGCCGAAGTCGTATGCCGGAAATCCCGGCATTACCGTATCAAGGTCGATAACCGCAAGAGGTTCGAGCGTTTTTGAGTCGAACATAACGTTGTTGCACTTTGTGTCGTTATGTGTAACGCGCTTCGGCAGCTTGCCTTCGCGGTATGCGTCCTCAAAGAAGTTGATAAAATATTGTTGGCTGAAAATATAGCGGCATTCTTCGTCGATCTCGGCGCGCCTTCCGCAGACATCCTTGTCATATGCGTCCCGCAGGTCGGCGACTCTTTTGGGAGTGTTGTGAAATTGCGGGATCGTCTCGTATAGCGTTTCGATAGGGTAATCGGAAAGCGTAGCGAGAAAGCGTCCGAAAGCGACGCCGGTATTTTCAAGTATTTGTGCAGTAGGTGTATTTACGCAGATGGAATCGAAAATATACGACATGAGACGCCAATAGTTTCCTTTGCCGTCCACATAGAATTTTTTGCCGTCGTTGGTGTCAAATATGCGAACGACAAGACGGTTTTTATCTTTGGAGTCGGGAAGCTTATTAAAGATATAAGACGTCACTCCGTCGACATTTTTGGAGATCATGTCGGGATGTAAAAACACATTGGAATTGATCTGCTGCAAGATATACGATCTCTGTTTTCCAAATGCGTCATTGGTAAAAACGGCGAAGGTCTTATTGATGTTTCCGTTTTTCAGCGATGAAAAACCGGTTACTGTACCTTTGATATGGAATTTGTCACATATTCCAGTCAGTGTATCTACTTCGATCTCAAGGTTGCTGGTTGCGCTGCAATTATTGTCTTTCATTGCGGGGGAATTACCTCCTTAATGTAATGATGAATAGGCTTTAGTTGCGGTTAACGGTGACGAAGTACAGAGGATTCTTTTGCATATAGCTCAGCGCGGTAGACCAGACAGCGTCTGCGTCCATGAGCACGCAGTCGGCGGTAAGCACCTTGCCGAAGGATATCGTTCCGTCGGGCATGAGATTTTCAAGCCGATCATAGTTTTGACCTGTTCCGGCAAAGCCATGCGGTGTGTATATTTTATTATATGTTTTGCCGTCGTTATCTGTCAATGTATAAGTGATTTTGTCTCCGTAAAGATAAGGGGGAGTGACAAGCTCCTCTACGCCGTGCATAGATGTATTGGGCTCGGTGCCGCAGCCGAGGAAGAGGATCTTTCCTTTGGCTTCGCGGAGCTTTCTGAAAGGGGAGTGTGCTCCGACGGGGGTATCGTCCAGCTGATGCTCGCCGACAAACCATTTGGCGTCAGAGCCTACTGCGGCGCAGGAATGCGTCGGGTGAACGCTGCGGACAGCTCCGTCATAGGAGGTGCGGAAATATTCGGGAAGGAATCCGGTGCAGCAGGGAGTCTTATTAACGTCAAAGATCGGGTCGCTGCGCGTCACATTGGCCCAGCTGAGCGTCGGCAGGAGAAGAGTGCCGTTTCCGATCGCTTCGCGGACCGAGTTTATGAATTCTTCCGGAGAAACACTGCGTTTGAGCGAAGAGAACGATGAATGAATAAGCAAACTGTCGCCTTGTCTGAGACCAAGGCTTTCGAGGTCGCTGATAAGCTGTTTGTTCATTTGAAAACGTCTCCTTGAAAAATTTTTGTTTCGCCGCTTTTAACGGCGTCAATGACCGCGCCGTCTGTCAGTGACAGATGAGGCGTCATGAAGCCGAAATCCGTGTTCCCCATGTTGGAAATACAGGTTATTGTTTCGCTTCCGGAGGTACGTCTGAAAGCAAAAACAGCCGACTGTGTCGGAATCGGATCAAAATCGCCGTTTATCAGCGGCATACAGCTTTTTTTGATGAGATTTGCGTTACGTACAAAAGCCGTTATTTCGTCGTCCTCGTTTCCCCAGGGGAACGGTCTGCGGTTGAAGGGGTCGGAATAGCCCTGCATACCGGCTTCGTCGCCGTAATATACGGCGGTCTTACCGGGAAGAGCTGTCATCAGAAGGTAGGCGGCAAAAAGCTTTTTCTTTGCCGAAGTATACTGGTCGTGCGTCATGTAGGTGCGCGCCAGCTGCGAACCCGTGAGTCCGTCGCCCGAAACGCCGCCGAGGACGGTTATGATGCGCGCGGTATCGTGAGTACCAAGCATATTCATTGAGTTGTTCAGCTTGGATGCGGGGTAGTGAGCGACGATCTGCGTTGTAACGTCTGTGATAAATGAGTTGTCGTGTTCGGTAACAAAATCGATCACCGCGTTTCTGAACGGATAATTCATAACGCCGTCAAGCGCCGAGCCGCAAAGGTATTTTTTGCGTTCGCCGTATGCGATCTTGTTTGATGCGTCTTCCCAGACCTCGCCGAGTATATATGCATCGGGGTTGATTTTTTTGGAGGCCGCCGTGATACGTTCGAGGAAGCTCTGTGAATATTCGTCCACAACGTCAAGCCGCCAGCCGTCGATACCCATGTTCATATATTTCGGAATGACTTTTTCGCATATAAAGCGCCTGAAGCTTTCGCATTTTATTACTTTCGGAAGGTTTTTAACGCCCCACCAGCATTCATATCCGCCGTCAGGCGAGATATTGAACCATTCTCTGTACGGAGATTGCGGATTGTGAAGCGCACCGCCGTATTTGTTTTTGCTGTCGAAATAAATGCTGTCATCGCCGACGTGGTTGAATACACCGTCGAGTATAACTTTAATATTTCTTTTGTGGCAACCGTCGATAACCGCTAAAAGAGCGTCGTCGCCGCCGAACATCGGGTCGACGCTGAGGTAGTCGCCGGTGTCGTATTTATGATTTGAATAGGCAGTGAAAACCGGGCTCAGATATATCATGTCCGCGCCGAGGCTTTGTATATAATCGAGCTTATCGCAAACGCCCCAAAGCGTACCGCCGAAAAAGGTATTGTTTCTTAAAAACTGCCCAGGGCGTTCGGTGTATTCCGGAATATCGCGCTGCCAATCGAGCATAACGGCGTCGTCACGCGGTGGGCAGTCGCCGCCCTTTGCAAAGCGGTCGGTGAATATATGATAGATGACACCGCCGGATTCCGATATACCGAATTCATTGCCGCATATCAGAATCTGCCACTCGCCGGCAAAGCTGTCCGTAAGACCGCTCGGCGAAAGGTACAAAAGCCTTCCGTCGCGTTCGAGCTCAAAATGGAAGAAGAAGAGACCTTCCTCTTCCGTATTGATGGTTGCCTTTACGGTCGAGCTGCCGTTCGAGTGAGTTCTTTCGGGTATTTCGCCGTTTATGAGCACGCCGCGATCCGCACCGAAATAAAATTTGCAGCAATGGTCTTCGAATCCGTCAAAACTCAGCGTGACACGCACATTTTCGTGCATTGAGACCGCAAATCGCCGGGATTCGACTCCTTCGGCGAAAATGGACAGCCGGAACTGTCCGTAATCGCCGTGAAAGCGTTTTATTTGTTGGGCTTGATATTCCATATATTATCCGCGTATTCCTTTATGCTGCGGTCTGCCGCGAAATATCCCGCCTTGGCGATGTTGACAAGCGCCATTTTGTTCCATTTGTCGCGGTCTTCGTATGTCTCGAGCATCTTTTTGTGAGCGTCTGCGTAAAAATCAAAATCAGCAAGGCACATGAACGGATCTGATACTCTGTTTGAATAGAGCAGATAACCCGCGATATCGGCAAACGAGCGACCGTTGAAGCCCGTCTGAAGGCTGTCGACCGTTGCCTTGAGCAGTTCGCTTCGGTTATAGTAATATGAAGAGGCATAGCCTTTCTTCCAAAGCTCGTCGACTTCTTCTGCGGTATGACCGAAGATGAAGATGTTGTCAAGACCGACCTGCTCGGCGATCTCAACGTTAGCGCCGTCGAGAGTACCGATCGTGAGTGCGCCGTTGATCATGAATTTCATGTTGCCGGTGCCGCTTGCCTCTTTACCTGCAAGAGAGATCTGTTCGCTGATCTCTGAAGCGGGCATAAGGTGTTCTGCGATGGTGACATTATAGTTTTCGAGGAACACAACGCGGAGCTTTTTGCTTATTACAGGGTCTTTGTCGATCTCTGAAGCGATATAGCAGATGAGACGGATGATATCTTTGGCGAGATAATAGCCCGGAGCGGCCTTTGCGGCAAAAATAAATGTTCTCGGGCGCATATCAAAGGACGGATCTTCTTTGAGGCGGATATAGAGGCTGATTATATGAAGCGCGTTCATAAGCTGGCGCTTATATTCGTGAAGGCGCTTTGCCTGAACGTCGAACACTGAATCGGGGTCGATAATCACGCCCGAAGTGCGTTTGATATAGTCGGAAAAATCACGCTTGTTTGCTGCCTTGATCTCGCCTATAGCGTTGATGACCGTTTTGTCGTCGACAAATTTCATAAGATTTTCAAGCTGTTCGGGCTGTTTTCTGAAGGACGGACCGATCAGCTCGTCAATGAGTTCGGAAAGGCGGGGGTTTGAGTTGCAGAGCCAGCGTCTGTGCGCTATACCGTTTGTTACGTTGGTAAAGCGATCTGGATACATATGATAGAAATCCTGGAAAACCGAGGTTTTGAGTATGTCGGAATGGAGTTTTGAAACACCGTTTGTGTGGTGAGAGCCGACGACCGAAAGGTTAGCCATGCGAATCTGACCGTGGCTGATGATCGCCATGCGTTCGGCCTTATCCCAGTTTCCGGGAGCAAGACTCCACACATCGGCGCAGAAACGGCGGTTTATTTCTTTTATGATGGTATAGATTCTCGGCAGCTTGACTCTGAAGAGGTCTTCGTTCCAGCATTCGAGAGCTTCGGGGAGAACGGTATGATTGGTGTAAGAGACCGTACGCACGGTCATATCCCATGCATCCTCCCAGGAATAATTGAAATTATCCATAAGGACGCGCATCAGCTCGGGAATGGTGAGAGCCGGGTGAGTGTCGTTTATGTGGATGGCTACTTTATCGGGGAGGTTATCGAGGGTGTGATAGACCTCGAGGTGATTGTTGATGATGTTCTGAAGCGAAGCGCAGACCAGGAAGTATTGCTGACTCAGGCGGAGCAGTTTTCCTTCGGGGTGGTTATCCGCGGGGTAGAGCACCTTTGAAATGGCTTCGGCGAGCGTATTATCCTCAACCGCTTTGACATATTGCCCCTGAGAAAAGGCTTCCATGTCAAAATTGCGGCTGTCGCGGGCCTTCCAGAGTCTGAGTACGGATACGGCTTTGCTGTCAGCTCCGGAGATGAACATATCGTAAGGTACGGCTTCGACCTCGTCATAGTCGACATGGCGGATCTCGAGGTGGTCGTTTTTCCATTCCTCTTCGATACGGCCGCCGAAACGCACGTGAACGGTCTTATCCTGACGCGGCACAAGCCATGATTCGCCGGACGGAAGCCATATGTCGGGAAGTTCAAGCTGTTCGCCTTCTACGATACGCTGTTTGAACAGACCGTATTCATAGCAGAGCGAAAAGCCTCTTGCCGGGTAGTCCATTGACGAAAGCGAATCCATAAAGCAGGCGGCAAGTCTTCCGAGACCGCCGTTTCCGAGACCAGGATCGGCTTCCTGCTCATAAATATCGTCAAGGTCAAAGCCAAGCTTTTTAAGCGCGGGGCGGAAGTCTTTTTCGAGGTCGAGATTGCACAGGTCGTTTTTCAGAGAACGTCCCACAAGGAATTCCATGCACAGGTAGTATACTCTTTTGGAGCGGTTGTTTTTCAGGCTGCTGTTAAACGCCTTGTTTTTCTGAGCAAGGATATCGCGCACGGAAAGCACTGTTGCTTTGTATATTTGTTCTTTTGTTGCTTCCTCCGGACTGACTGCAAAATATCTTGAAAGCTTGCTTGAAAGTCCGGTAAGGATCTCATTTTGGTTCATTACAGGGATTCTCCTTAAAAATAAGGTCGGGCGATTGCAAATACGCAACCGCCATACCGTATTGTGCAAAGTACGCATAAAGGCGTTCTTCGCTTTACAGTGATACAAATTTAATTATACCATGACGGACACAATTGTTCAATCGTCTAATTATACAGTTTTTCGATATATTCAGCGGCGGATTTTTTCCATGAGAAGTCGGTGAGCATTACTTTTCTCACGATCTTTTTCCAATCCGGCGAGCGGTATGCGCTTGTCGCGCGCCTTACAGCGCCGAGCAGTTCCCATGCCGAATAGGGCGCAAAGGTAAAGCCGTTGCCGCCGCCTTCCCAGTTTACGTCGCGGATCGAGTCATAAAGACCGCCGGTCTCACGTATTACGGGAACACTGCCGTATCTTGAAGCGATCATCTGCGAAAGTCCGCAGGGCTCGCTTCTTGAAGGCATCAGGAAGATGTCGCTTGCGGCGTAAAGCTTTTTGGCGAGATCGCGGTTATAGGTCAGCATGGCCGAGACCTTGCCGGGATATCTTTCCGCGAGGTGATAGAAATAATCTTCGTAGTAATAATCGCCCTTGCCGAGTATTACGAGCTGGACGTCGTCTGACAAAATGTCGTCTGCGGCAAGTGTGATGAGATCAAGACCCTTGTGGTCGACCAGACGGGATATCACGGCGAGAAGCGGAACGTCGGGACGCACTGCAAGACCGAGCATTTTCTGAAGCTCTTCTTTGTTGACAGCCTTGCCGTCCATCTTGTTGACATGGAAGTTTGCATAAAGCTCTTTGTCCTTGGAAGGGCAATAATATTCCCTGTCGATACCGTTTAAGATTCCGTAGAGCTTATTCTTATTATGTTCAAGAATGTGGTGAAGCCCGTGTGAAAATTTCGGCGAGAGGATCTCCTTGGCGTAAGTAGGCGAAACAGTCGACACCTTGTCGGCGCAGACGATCGCGGCTTTCATCAGGTTTATGTCGCCGTTATAGTCAAGAAGCGCGCCGTCCTTTTCGGGCATGTCGAAGATGTCGGTTATTATAGAAAAGCCGAAAACGCCCTGATACTGAATGTTGTGGATGGTAAATATCGCCTTGACGTCGCGGTAATGCTCAAGGTAACCGTACTTATATTTAAGATAAACTACGCTGAGCGCCGCCTGCCAGTCGTGAGCGTGGAGATAGTCGGGGTAAAAGTCGAGAAACGCCATTATATCGACAACGGCTTTGGAGAAAAACGCAAAGCGTTCGCCGTCGTCGTACTGACCGTAAAGCGACTGGCGGTTGAAGTAATATTCGTTGTCAAGGAAGTAGTATGTAACGCCGTCCTTGACTAAAGAGAATATACCGCAGTATTGGTTGCGCCATGAGAGACGCACATAAATTTCGCCGAGCTTGGTGAGCTGCGCTTTGTATTCCGCCGGCATAGTGCCGTAAAGCGGAACTACGACGCGTATATCGCCGTCATCGCCGTATTGGCTTTTAAGCGCCGCCGGGAGCGAGCCGATAACATCCCCGAGACCGCCGGAGGAGGCGTATGGAGTGCATTCGGAAGCGGCAAAAAGTATTTTTTTCATGTATTGATTTTCCTTTCGAAAAGAGGGATCAGAAATATGCACGAAGCTTACACCTGCATCATTTTTGAAAGATAAAAGGGAACGGTTTCGTGACCGGAGAGTATGCGGTTGTCGCGTATCAGAACGTTTTTATCGGTAATGACCGAATTAAGATATACATTGTCGCCGGTTACCGTGTTCTGCATGAGTATGCTGTTTTTGACATGCGTACCCCTGCCGATCTTGACTCCGCGGAATATGACGGAATTTTCAACCGTTCCTTCAATGACGCAGCCGTCCGCGATCAGCGAATTTTTGACAATTGCGTTTTCGCTGTATTTCGTCGGAGGGGAATTGCGTACCTTTGTGAGGACGGGTCTGTTTGATTCGCCGAAGAGTTGGCGGCGTACGTCAGAGCCGAGAAGCTCCATGCTGCATTTATAATAATCGTTCATTGAACCGACGGAAGCAAAATAACCGTTGAATCTATATGTCATTATTCTGCGGTGCTTGAGCTCCTTGGCAATGATGTCGTGGTTGAAAGAGGTATAGTTGTGAGCGGTGGCTTCCATAAGCTCGGAAAGCAGGAAGCGTCGGTTCATTACCAGTATATTAGTGCAAACGTCATAAAGTCCTGTTTCGTTGCCCTTGGATTCTTCAAGACCCGTCATGACGCCGTCACGGTCGCTTCTTACAATGACGACGTGTCTTTCGCGGTCGGTAAGATCCACCGCTTTGGTCACATATGTAACGTCTGCGCCCGAGCTTATGTGCTTGTCGATGACGTCTGAAAGGTCTATGTTGCAAATAACGTCGCAGTCAGAAAGCACGACATATTCTTCCTTGCATTCGCTGATGAAAGAAAAAATATTTTTAAGCGCTTCAAGTCTTGTGGAATAAAGGAAGTTTTTGGTGTTTGCAAACGCGGTGATAAACGGCGGAAGGATCTGGATACCGCCGGAACGGCGGGCAAGATCCCAGTCGATACCTGATCCGAGATGATCCATCAGGGACTGATAGTTATAGTGAGTTATGATACCTACGTGTTTGATGCCGCTGTTTACCATGTTGGAGAGGGTAAAATCGATCAGACGGTAACGGCATCCGAAAGGTACGCTTGCCATCGTTCTGAGCCTGGTCAGCTCGGGTATGCTTTTATCGTGGATGTTTGAAAATATAATTCCTACTACTGACATAATGCGAATCTGCGCCTTTGGCGTTCCTTTCGTGATTTACTTGTTTACTTCTTTGGCGGCGTTTGCGACGACTTCGGCGTCGGCGTTCGAACCGGCAGGGATCATGCATCCGTCCGGTACGTTAAGATCGCCTCCGACCAGGGTGATTTTGCTGTCAGAGTCCTTTGAACAGCCGATACGGCAATTGTTTCCTATAGTTGTATCGCTGTCTATTATAGCGTAATCTACGGTCGAACCCTCGCCGATGACCACATTGCCGAAGATCACGCTGTCGCGCACTACGGCGCCTTTTTTGATACATACGCCGCTGCCGAGCACGGAATGTTCTATCTTTCCGTATATTTCACAGCCTTCGGTGACCATGGAGTTTGAGATAACTGCCTCACTGCCGGCAAAATGAGGTGGGTCGGCGTTGTTTCTGGAGCTGATCCTCCAGCTTATGTCGCGGAGGTCGAGCGCCGGGTTGTCTCCGAGCAGATCCATATTTGCTTCCCAAAGCGAATCGAGCGTTCCTACGTCCTTCCAATAGCCGTCAAACGGATATGCGAACATACGCTCGCCGTTGTTCAGCATGGCGGGAATGATGTTTTTGCCGAAATCGTTGTCGCTTTCGGGGTTGGCTTCGTCCTCTTCGAGGTATTTTTTAAGCTTGGCGGTGTTGAAGATATAAACGCCCATACTTGCCTTTGTAGAATCGGTCTGCTTGGGTTTTTCTTCGAATTTATATATCTTTTCGTCCGCATCCGTAGACATGATACCGAAGCGGTGAGTCTCCTCCATCGGGACATTTATGACGGCTATGGTGCAGTCCGCCTGGTTTTTCTTGTGCGCGTTAAGCATTGCGCGGTAGTCCATTTTATATATATGGTCGCCGGAAAGCACAAGGACATATTCGGGGTCGTATCTGTTTATGAAATTCAGATTCTGATAGATGGCGTTTGCCGTACCTTTGTACCAGTCAGAGCCCTTGGCGCCCTGATAAGGAGGAAGAACCATAACGCCGCCGCGTGCGCGGTCAAGATCCCAAGGCCGTCCGTTTCCTATATATTCGTTGAGTGCAAGCGGTTGGTACTGTGTGAGAACGCCAACTGTTTCTATGCCCGAATTAACGCAGTTGGAAAGGGGAAAATCGATAATGCGGTATTTGCCGCCGAAGGTGACGGCAGGTTTAGCGGTTTTTTCCGTGAGGAGCTTGAGTCGGCTGCCCTGACCGCCTGCCAGAAGCATTGCCACGCATTCTTGCTTTTTAATCATAGCCTTATTCCTTTGCTGTTTTTTTTGTTGTGTTGGTTCTTGGCTTGGTATATTTAAGGAAGCATGCTCCGAAGGCAGGTACGCTGAGCTTTATGTAATAGTCCCCGCCCTTGGATTTGATTGCCTTTATTTTTTCCGTATTCAGGCAGCCGCTGCCGCCGAAACGTATCTCGTCGGTGTTGAACACCTCGGTATAGCTGCCTTTGTCCGCAGGTATGCCGTAATCGGTATATTGGTTTGGCGAGAAATTGAATATTCCCACCAGCTTGCCGCCTTTAAGGTCGTATCTTTCAAATATATATAAATTGTCGCCGCAGCGGTTGGCGTCAAGCCACCTGAAGCCGTCAAAATCCTTATCTCTTTGCCAGAGCGCGGGGTTTTTAAGATAAAATTTATTCAGCTCTTTTACGAATTGCTGTGTTTCCCTGTGTTTGGGGTAATCGAGCATAAACCACTCAAGCGAGTCTTCGTTATCCCATTCACGGAACTGAGCGAATTCACATCCCATAAAGGTGAGCTTTTTGCCGGGGTGACCCATCATATAGGCGAGATAGGTCCGGAATTGAGGGAACTTGTTTTCGTAATCGCCGTGCATTTTATCAATTAGCGATTTTTTGCCGTGTACGACCTCGTCGTGCGAGATGGGGAGCACATAGCCTTCGCTGAAGGCGTACATCAGCGAGAACGTCATCTTATGATGGCAGCCCGAGCGGAAATATGAGTCCGTTCCTATATATGAGAGGGTGTCGTTCATCCAGCCCATGTTCCATTTGAGGTTGAACCCGAGACCGTGCCTATAGGTGACCAACGGATAAGCGGTAGATTCCTCTGCGATCATAAGCGCGTCGGGGAAACGCTCTTTTACGGTGCTGTTAAGCTTTTTAAAGAAGGCGACGGACTGTTTGTTGATGTTTGTACCGTC
>CAZVSW010000046.1:0-12560 GCA_964630005.1 uncultured Ruminococcus sp.
TCGTTCCCCGAAAGAGGGGTTCACGGGGAGAAAACGCTTGCGTTGTCTCCCCGTCTCAATAGCTTTGTCTCCCCGTCACAAAGCAATAAGCAGTGTCTTGACCTCAAACGGAGCAAAGCTCAGAGTGTTTGCCGTCTCTGAAAGAATATTTTCGCACATGTCGGTCAGATACAGCTTGCGTCCGTCGAAATTGCGGTGGAGCGTCACGCGGCAATCGGTGCGAAGTCCGTGGCATTCATACATGCGTACGGCGACGGAGCGTCCGTCCTCGCCCGGCTTGACTGCTTCAATAACAACGTTTTCGCGGTCGGTCGAAGCGATGCTTTGCAGGAGGGGAAGCCCGGGAAGTATGGGATTTGCGAACAAATAAGCCTCGCGGACTACCCTGCCGTCTTTCCAGCCGCCGCTGTGGGCGAAGAAAGCGAAATGCAGTTTGTGAAGCCCCGTATCGGTCGCGGCGGTATCGCGCGGGCAGGTGGAATTGCGTATCAGATTGATGCTCAGGACATTGCCCTTGATATCATATCCGAATCTGTCGGCGGAAAGGAGCGCGGCGCCCTCTTCGCCGTCTGAGATATCGACAAAATAGCGGCAACATACCTCCTTCATGGCGGCGGCAACGCTGTCACGGCTGTGCGTAGGGCGGTCGATGCTGCCGAACGGTATGCCGCAGCGCGCCTTATCAGCGCTGATGTTCAGCGGAAAGTCACAGCGCAGACAGCATTTTTCGTCCTTAAGGTCAAGCTCAAGGTCAAAATCGAGCCGTTTGCTGTCCTTTGCGAGCGAGACGTCGCATTTCAGCGTCGATTCGCCCAGGCGGTAGGTATGATGCATGATGGCGATGACGCCTTCCTCGCAGTCAACGCTTTCGAGCACGAATCTCTTTGCGTCGGATCGGCGGTGGGGCGCGACCTCCCATGCGTTTTCGTTGTCGGGGTAGAGGTTGAAGTATGCCGCGTTGTCGCGTAACAGCTCACAGCCCGTCTGTTTGTCAAACACTGAAATAATGCTGCCGTCGTAGTCAAACGACACCTTTATAAGGTCGTTTTCCATACAGCATTTGTCGCCGAGAACTCCCTTGTCCTCGCCTTCGACAACTTTTGCGCTTTCGAACGGCAGCGCCGTAATGCATATCGCCTTACCATCCCTCAGCGCATATTCTTTTCGCTCGAACGAGGTGGGGTTGAAGAGCGCGTCGCCCTTCGGGGTGAGGGAGGAAATGTCGTTTTCGATTTTTTCATACTGCGCCTCGGCTTCGTCGTATACGCGTCCTATCGCAGAGCCGGGCAGTATGTCGTGAAATTGCAGGAAAAGCACCTGCTTCCAAAGCTCGTCGAGCTCGTGTTTGTGCGTGAAGCCGCCTGCGGACACATCATAAGCAAACAGGCATTCGAGCAGTCCGAGCCGATGTTCACAGCGCACGTTGTGCTGTTTGATGCTTGTATGGGTGGTGTACGTGCCCTGATGCTTTTCCAGATACAGCTCGCCGTTCCATACGGGCAGGATATCCGCATGACCTTCGAGGCGGTCAAAAAAGCTTTGCGCAGTGCCGTTTTTTACGGACGGCAAAGCGGCAAGCGCCTCTTCGCGCTTCAGGCGTTCGAGGTGCTCCATGCCCGGACCGCCGCCTCCGTCGCCTATGCCGTAAAGCATCATCGATTCGGGGTATTCGCAGTCAGCCGTTTTTTGCGCTATCGCCTTCAATGACGACGGGGACGCCGCCGAATTGTAATTGCCTTCGGGCGGGATGTGCGCAATGACCGAACTGCCGTCTATCCCTTTCCAGAGGAATGAGGTATAGGGAAAATCGTTCGTCTCGTTCCAGCTCAGCTTTGTTGTCAGAAAATATTTTCCGCCGCAACCGCGGATTATCTGAGGCAGTTGGGCGTTGAAGCCAAAGGTATCGGGCAGCCAGCATATTTCGGACGTGCGCCCGAATTCGTTTTTCCAGAATTCGTTTCCGTATATTGCCTGACGTATCAGGGCTTCGCCCGAGGTCAGGTTTGCGTCGCACTCTACCCAGAACATGCCCTGCGGTTCAAAGCGGTTTTGGGCGCAGAGCGTTTTCAGCCCGCCGAACACTTCGGGGCTGTCCGCTTTTACCCATTCCAGAAGCTGAGGCTGACTTGCGCCGAAAATATAATCTTTATAAATGCGGGCGTTATATAATACCGTCGAGAAGGTGCGGAGCGCCTTGCGGCGTGTCTCGCGTACGGGCCACAGCCAGGCGAGGTCGATGTGTGCGTGACCTTCTGCGACCACGCTTTTTTCTGCGGCTTCGCGCTGTGAAAAATATTGAGCCGTAAGGGTTTTAAGCCCTTCAATGTCGTCGTCGCGCAGGATGTCGACCGCATCGGCGCGAAGCGCGTCGGCTTTGACCATGACCTCCGCGTCATAATAAAGCCCGCGCAGTGAATCGTCGCATATGGCGGCGCGCAGAGTCTGAACGACCCCGCAGTCGGCAAAATTGCCGAAAAGGTCGTTTGCGGCGGCGTCCAGCCAAATTTCAAGCTTTCCGTCCGTCACGAACGGCGAAATATCCCAAAGTATCTGCTTTGCAGGTCTGCCGAGCGATATCGTAAACTCGCTTCTGACGTTTGTAAAGCCCTTGTGCGGCACGCCGTCCGGAGTATATGCGCATGCTTCGCCGCCTATGTCGATGATAAGCACAAGGTGGCGGCCGTCTGCGGGCGGCACGTCGCCTTTCAGGCAAAACCAACCGCAGTCAAAGCGCTTTTCCGCCCATTTAACGCCTTCGGCGACCGGCAGCTCCTCGCCGTCTTTTCTTTTTGAAAAGGGGAGCGGCTCGGAGGACTTATACACAACTCCGCTGAGGCTTGCGATCGGCGTATATATTTTTTCAAAAATATCGTTAAGGTTCATATTTTCTGCATTCCGTGATAAGCGCGTTTATGTTGTCTGCTCCGTCGCCGTCTGCGCCGCGCAGACGTTTTTCCGCCGACATACGCGTCTTTTTTGCCCATGCGCCAAATTCCGGCGTTTCAGGTCTGATCTTGCCGAGATAGAGCTCGGCGTATGTGAATCCGCGCGCGATCCCGTCGAATTCCGCGGCGATTATGCAGTAGCTCTTTTTATCCTCCACCGCAAAAACCTCGTCGGTTATGTCAAACCCGTTTTGCCATAAAAAAGCGCGGAGCTTTTCTATTCCGGTCATAGGCTGAAGGATAAGGCGTTTTTTCGCCTTATCCCCGCCCTCAGTGATTATTTTTATAATAAGTTCGCCGCCCATGCCGCATATCGCCGCCACGTCAAAGGGCGAACCGACCGCCGTAAGACCGTCCGACAGGACGAATTCTATCGAACCGACGCCCTGACTCAGCGCGTTTTCGCGACCGTGCGCAAGCGGTCCTGCGTTCACATCGCAGGCTATCGCGCGGTCTATCACGCCGTTTTTGATGAGCATCAGCGGCAGGTACGCGTGGTCGCTGCCGACGTCGCAGAGTATGTCGCCGCCGCGAACCAGCGACGCCGCCGCGCTCAGACGCTTTTTTTGCATCAGAAGTCGATCCTGAACATGCTGAGCGGCTTCATGGTCAGCTCAAACCCGCCGTCCTTGACGGTAACGCCGTTATAAACGCCGTCGGGTATTCCGGTGGCGGCAAATTTTGCATGAGCGTCGGTAAACGCCGTATTGACGGCAAGAAGAACCTTCGCGCCGTCGCAGTTGCGCTGCCATATCTGCGAAGTGACCGCGTCTTCTTCAACATAATGGTCATAAGCCTCGCGGCAGTAGTTGCATATTGTCTTAGGCGCGTCGCTCGTGACGACCGGCGGACGGAGCAGACGGCCTGCGTTGAAGAATTCAAGCAGTGTCTGACGTTCTCTTACAAGAACCTTATAGAAATCGTGATAGGGCATTATATCATAAACGTTGGGGAGCATCCAGCCCATCTGCTGACCGAAGAGGAAGGACTGCGCCGCGAAGATGCGGCAGCCGCCCTCGTCGAGGTCGCCCTCAAGACCGTAGCCGTTGTAGCCGAACTTGCCGAGCGCGCGGAAGTCCGTACCGAAGGAGATGACCTTGTCGGAGAAGATGGCGGGGAAGGCGGGCACCTGGTTGTTTTTGACCCAAAGCCAGGAGAGATAGCCGCCGAGATGTCTCATAAACGGGTCGGCAGAGCACTCGGTGGTCAGCATACGATCCTCGGGCATGGTGCGGGTGATGCGTTCGAGCAGGGTATTATATGCGCGGCACCACCATTCGCCGCCGCCGGGAGCGTGCTGATGCGCGGGGTCGGTGCAGGGCTTTGCCTCTGCGGCGGCGATCTGATCGATATATACCGCGTCAAAGCCGGTGTCGAACAGCTTGGTCACGATCTCACAGACCTTGTCCTGCCACAGCGAGGCGGAGGGGCACATTACGGCGAGCTCGACCTTACTGCCGTCCTTTTCCACCGAAGAATAGGTTTCGGTAAAGGGCTTGCCGTCGTACATTTTTGTGCACCAGGGCTTGGCGACGGAGGTGAATTCAAAATCCTGATCCTCCTTGTCGCGGGTGTCCCAAAGGCGGCCGTTTATATAGGGCATTACCTTGATGCCGGCGTCGTGGAACTTTTTAAGCTCGGATTCGACGCAGGATTTCATGGGGAAGTAGTGGGGATAATCGTTATCAAAGGGTATCTGATGCCAATAATAGAGGTGTACGGCGGTGGTTACGCCGAGATCCTTTGCGCGGGCGATGACCTCGTCGGCGAAGGGCTTGTCCTCGGTTACGCGCGTGTTGAACCAATGGCACACATTTTTTGCCCATTCGGGAATGCCTTTGCGACCGTTTTCGTCGTATTCGGGCGTGTAGTGCGCCTCGGTCTCGATAAATTCACGGTAAAGCTGAGCCGCGTCGTACCAGTCGCCGTCAAACGCCTGCCACACAAGTCTTCCGCAAAGCTTCTGACCGTTATTGCCGCTCTTTATGTCGGCAAGGGGCTGATAAGCTTTGAGCGTGAACTGCTTTTTATCCGCAGAGGTCTTACAGCAGAGGCGCTTTGCGGCGGGCGCGGGGTCGTGAAGACCGTAGTATATTCCGCGCTTGTTTTCGCGGTCGAACAGCGCGAGGTACTGCATGGAAGCGCCGTAGGAGGGGTAGCTCTGGGTAAGCGCCCAGCCCTTGCTGACTGGGTGGACCTCGCCCGGACCGTAGGGTGAAAAGAAATCGTATTCGTCTGCCGCATCAACGGTGAGCGCGGTGTAGTCGCATTCAACAAGGGCGTATTCGCCGTTTGCGTTTGAAAGATAGGTCTCAAAAACAATGCGTCTTCCGTCGCTTACCGCCTTTACGGTAACGGAAACGTGCTTCAGAGCAGTGTTATCGGAAAGGATTACGTCGCCGCCGTTTTCGTCGCCGACCAGCGTGACCTTGCCCCAGTCCGAGAGGGAGCTGACGGTTATTTCCTCGCCGTCGGAAATGCGTTTTGCTTTAAGCACAAAGATCTCCGCGGGAGCGGAAAGCATATTTTTTCCGGTCTTGAGGTCGCATACGGCCGTAAGGGCAACGCCGCCGCTTACCGCGCCGAAGCTTACCGAAAGCTGTTTTGTTTCAATAGTAAGTCTGTCAGACATGTTGTACTCCTTGAATTTATAAATATTTGTGTTTTTTTATGCCAAAACTATCATCGCGCCGCCCGTACCGCGGTTTACGCCCATGCGGCGGTGCGAGAAGTAGTTTTTGTTGCAACAGGTGCAGTCGGGGATGATATCAAGATTTTCGGGGGATATATTACAGCCGAGCAGTTGTTTTTCTATAATGAGCGAAAGGTCGAGCATGAACTTTTCGCCTTTCGGGGCAAAGGCAAAGGCATAGCCTGCTTGCTCAAAGGCTTCGTACAGAGCGCCGTCCACCTCATAGCAACAGCCCTTTATACAAGGTCCGACTGCCGCGCAGATGTTTTCGGGTGCTGCGCCGAGGGATTCCATCTTTGAAATAAGCTCGCGGACTGCGTTTTTAAGCGTGCCGCGCCAACCCGAATGCAGTGCGCCGATCACGCCGTGCACGGCGTCTGCGGCAAGTATCGTCGCGCAGTCAGCGCCGCGTACCGAAAGTACAACGCCTCTGTCCGACGTGACGATGCCGTCCACGCCGAAGCCAAAGGGCGGCTCTCTCAGCCCTCTGCCGCGGTCGGCGGCAGTCACGACCTCCACGCGGGAAGTGTGTTCCTGAAGGGTGCGGCATACGTCGTCAGCTGTGAAGCCGAGAAAATTGGCGCATATTTCGTGATTTTTTATGATGTTTTCAAAGTCGTCTCTGACCTCGCCGCTCCCGGCGGCCAAATTCATTTCGCCGAAAACGCCGGAGCTTACTCCGCCGCTCCGCGTGGTAAAGAGATGGCTTATTCCGTGGTCTTGCAGGGTTTTGCTGAAAATAAACATACCAAACACCTTTTAATGGTCTGCTTTGCCCGACTCCGCCAGCTTTTCTGCCGTACGGCGGTCGATGTCGTCAAAGGCGTTTTCGATTCGCTCCGTGTGATAAAGCTCATACATTTTATATATAAAATCGGTCAGCCCAAGCTCATCCCACTGCTTTAAAACAATGTCGGCGCGTGTATTTTTTTCGTCGGCATAGCTTTCAAGCAGATAGATAAAGAATTCCAATTCCTTTGACATTCAGTCCCTCCTTATATATAAAGAGTTTCGCGGGTCGCCGGTGACCTGTTCGGCCTCCCACATGTCGAAAATGCCGAACTGACTGAAGTCCCACATTTCAAGCCTTTCGTCGGCGAGCATACGGTATGTCTCCGAAAAAATAAATCTTCTGAGGGCTTCAAACGTCTCGATGCCGTATTTGTCGGTGATCATCTGCGACACCTTCTGGTCGTAAAAGGAGCGCACGTGTATCATTTCAATGCTCATGAATGTATCACCTCATACCTATAATAATACTTGTATTATCAGACCGAAGACAAAGTAATCTGTAAGAGAAAGAGGGGGCGGAGAGAAAAACGTAGTTTGTCTTCGCTTTAACCTATATTATCATATTACCCCCGCGTTTGCAATATATTTACTTGACAAAGACGTAAAATTTTATACATTTAGCAGGACGGGATTCGAACACGCACCGCCTGACAGCGTCGCTTTTCGGCGCTTTCCTACTTGTCCTTCTCGGAATACCCGCGTATTCCTTCGTCGTCCGCGTCAAAAATCACAACGTCAAAACCGATGCGGGGTCAAATCTCGTCCTGCAAAGTTTACCAATTGTACATTTGTGTGCCCGCATCTCGCCCGGCTACGGCTTGACAAAAGTCGGCGGCAATAGTATAATAAGAAACAATATATAACATAGAGCGCGGCATATACCATGAGCCCGTGTTCACGCTGTCCCACAATATTTTTTTTAACGAGGCGTCCTATGGCTGCAAACAAACACAAAAAACTTTTGATCTATCTTTCCGCGCTGGCGTTCATTTCGCTGGTGTGCATACTTCTTGCGATCTTCTGGCAGCCCTTTCATGCCGAGAATATGAGCACCTATTCAGCGGGCGTCGTCGGTACGTATCTGACTTCAGGCGATGTTTCCGAAAACACCGTCACTGCCGTTACCGCCGTTATGTTCGCGGCAGTTGCCGTCGCGGCGTACTGCCTCGGCAGCATCAACTTCGCGATAATGACGAGCAAAGCGCTTTATAACGAGGACATACGCAAATTCGGCAGCAAAAACGCCGGCATGACAAATATGTTCCGCGTTTACGGCAAAAAGGCCGGCATATACACCCTGCTCGGCGACGCGCTGAAGACCTCTGCGGCCGTGTTTTTCGGACGTCTTCTCGGCGGCGAAACGGTGGCGTACCTTGCCGCGATGTTCTGCGTGCTCGGGCATATCGCTCCGGTAAAATATAAATTCAAGGGCGGCAAGGGCGTGCTCTCCTCCGCCATCGCCATACTCTGCCTCGATCCGGAGATATTTGCCATCCTGATCTGCGTTTTCGCCCTCGTGCTTGTCATATGGCGCTATGTTTCGCTCGCTTCGGTCATCTCCGCGTTTGTATATCCGGGCCTGGTGTGGTTTTTTGCAAACCTTCGTTTCGGAACGCCTCCCCAGCTCATCCCATTTGTGTTTTCGCTGTTCGTCGGGCTCTTTCTCATACTCATGCACCGCTCGAACCTTCAGCGTATTTCCGAACGTACGGAAAGTAAATTTTCGTTTAAGAAGAAGAGCAAAAAAGGTCAGTCCGAGGAGGAAAAATAATGCCTCTTGCCGATGATATACGTCCGCGCACTCTTGACGAGGTGTGCGGTCAAAAGCACCTGCTCGCCCCCGGCGCGCCGCTTCGCAGAATCATCGAAAGCGGTCACGTGCCGTCGCTTATATTTTACGGTCCTCCGGGAACGGGCAAAACAACGCTAGCCGATATTCTGGCGGCGCGTACAAACAAACAGTTTTTTCGCCTTAACGCAACAACCGCCTCCCTTTCCGACGTAAAAGAAGCGCTCGAAGCTTCCGGAACGCTTGCCGGAACGGGCGGGACACTGCTTTATATCGACGAGCTTCAGTATTTTAACAAGCGGCAACAGCAAAGTCTTCTTGAATATATGGAAGACGGGCGCGTTACGCTTGTCGGCTCGACGACAGAAAATCCATATTTTGCTATTTATGGGGCAATACTTTCGCGCGCGACCGCGTTTGAATTCAAGCCCCTTTCGCCGTCCGACATACTCCCGGCGCTCAGGCGCGGCGTGAAACGCCTTTTTGACGAATACGGCGAAAAGGGCTGTTCCGACGATGTGCTCGAAACCATCGCGGGCTATTGCGGGGGCGACGTACGCAAGGCGCTCACCGCGCTTGAAAACACTTATTTTGCAAGCAAGGATGCGCTGGACAAGCAGACGGCTTCCCAGCTGGTACAGCGCAGCGGAATGCGGTTTGACAAGGACGGCAACGAGCATTACGACCTCCTTTCTGCGCTTCAGAAATCGATACGCGGCTCGGACGAAAACGCGGCGATATTCTATCTCGCCCGCCTGCTCGAGGGCGGCGACCTTCTTTCGCCGTGCAGACGGCTGCTTGTAATTGCTTCAGAGGATATCGGGCTTGCCTATCCGCAGGCGGCGGCTATCACAAACGCCTGCGTTGCCTCGGCGCTCCAGCTCGGTCTGCCCGAAGCTCATCTTCCGCTTTCCGAGGCCGTGATCATGCTTGCCACAGCGCCCAAGTCCAATTCGGCTTATATGGCATACGCCGCCGCCAAGGCCGATATCGATGCGGGCTTCGGCGTAAACATACCGATCCACCTGCGCGACAAAACAACTCCTTCCGAAAGCGTCAGATCCGCGACATACGTATATCCTCACGGTCATAAAAACAACTACGTCCGCCAGCAATACCTTCCCGACGACCTTACAGATCGTAAGTATTATGTCTTTGGGGATAATAAGCAGGAAAAGGCGGCGGAGGAATACTGGAAAAAGATAAAAACCTGAAAAACAACCATGAAACGTATTATTGCCATAGCCGCAGCGGTTTCGCTCGTGATCTGCTGCCTTACGGTTTTTGCCGCGGATTCGGGCGTGGTCTTCACGCTTGAGGGCGGCAAAGGAAAAGATACCGCGACGGTCACGGTGCTGCTTTCCGCAAACAGCGGCATTTCCGGAGCGTCTGTAAACATCATTTATGATCATAATAAGGTTGCCCTTGTGGGCTATGAAAAGGGAAGTGCGCAAAGCTGCGACGTTGTTTCGGTCAACGACAACGGGTTCGGGCAGGTGCGCTTTGCCTTTTGCGTCTCCGACGGATATTTCCGCGGCACGGGCGAGCTTTTGAAGCTCACCTTCAAACCGCTTCAGGGCGGCGATTTTGACTCTGTCGTATATGTAAAAATTGATAATAAATCGGTTTTTGACACTAATTACCGCGAGGTGATCTATTCGTGCGTGCCCGGTACGCTTACTTTTTCCGAAAAGTACGAGCCGTCTGAGCCGCCGTCCGAGGTATCGTCGCCGGAGGTGTCCGATGAGCCTTCGGAAGAGACGTCAGAACCTTCGGAAAGCTTTACCAGCCCGATATATACCGTCGATATCGGCTCGGGCTTTGTGACGGATATAGCTCCGTTTACTGAGGTAAATGTGTTTGAAAACAGCTTCGATTGCTCTGTTTTTGTCGATAATCGAAACGAATATGTCAGTACGGGCGACCTTGTCGTCGCTTCCGCAAACGGAGAGGAATATCTTCTCACCGCGATCGTCAGCGGCGATATCAACTGTAACGGCAAGCTCGAACCCGCCGACTATATCATACTCCGCCGCGCGCTTTTAAGAATGCTCGAACTGACGGATATTGCCCGCATGGCGGCCGATATGAACGGCAGCGGACGGCTTGAACCCGCCGACTATATCATACTCCGCCGCAATCTTCTGAAGGCGAATTAAACGCAGAAGGGAAACCCACAAAATGAATGGCGACGTATTTACGATTAATGATATTGTAACTTTAGTGCAGCCGATTGCCGAAAAGTATAAAGTGAAAGCCATATATTTGTTTGGCTCTTACGCAAGAGGAGAGGCAAATGAAAGCAGTGACCTGGACTTTTTGGTCTGCGGAGGAGAAAATTTCAAGCTTACAATGATTTTTTCGCTCGCCGAGGAGCTCAGAGAGGTTTTGAGAAAAAACGTTGATGTGTTTGAAATAAACGAGATCAACGAAGACAGCGATTTTTATAATGCGGTTATGAGAGAAAGGCTGTTGATAGCATAAAAACGCTATTACAGTCAGAGAATTCAATAAGGAGAATATATATGCCCGTTTTATCAAGATTTTACGGAATTGTCATTCGAATGTATTTTTTGCAGAAAGAGCATAATCCTCCGCATATCCATGCGCTCTATAACGATGACGTTGCGGCTATCGACTTCATGACCGGCGAAGTGCTTGAAGGTCATTTACCGCCGAAGGCGCTCGCCATGGTTCGGGAATGGATTGGTTTACACAGAGATGAACTGCAAGAAATATGGGAAACCCAAGATTTCAAGAGTATTTCTCCGCTCGAATAAAGAGGTGGGGCTATGTTTCATAAGGTAAAAAGCGTCTCCGCGCTGCCTGACTGTCGGTTGAGCGTTCGGTTTTGCGAGGGACTTACTAAAATATACGACGTAAAGCCGTTGTTTTCAAAGCTCCCTGCGTTTGCGGCGTTGCGTGACGACAAGCTTTTCTTCGAGGTTTATGTTGATGCGGGCGGATACGGTATCGTCTGGAACGACGACCTCGATCTTTCCTGCGACGAGCTGTGGGAAAACGGAAAATAGATTTTTGAGTGTATTTTTATTTTCGTGCGACAAATAAACGGAGGTGTGGCGATATGCTTGAAAGGCTTCGAAAGCAAAGCGAGGGCAAGCCGTTCTGGAACCGTGCGGACGTTCGTGCCGCGCTTATATTTCTTTTGTTTGCCGCCGGATTTGTGTTGCGGCTTCACTATGCGCTTGCAACCGATATATACACCCGTCAGCACGACATCGGCCGTATCGGGAGCTCCGGTCATATCGGTTATATACAATATCTTTATGAAAACGGCAAGCTGCCGGATTTTGACGTGCGCACCAAGTGGCAGTTTTATCATCCGCCGCTCCACCATGCCATAGCGGCGCTTTGGGTGAAGGTACAGACCCATTTCGGTCTGGAGCTTCGTGCCGCGATGATGGGCGTGCGCTATCTTACGGTGCTTTATTCCACCGTTTCAATGTTTGTTTTTTACAAACTTTTAAGGCTGATCGAACTTGACGGGCTTGCGCTTTATCTGCCGTTTGCGCTCATTGCGTTTCACCCGACGTTTATTATCCTTGCGGGGAGCATAAATAACGACTGCCTCGCCGTAATGTTTGCCGTTTGCGCCATGTATTTTTCCGTCAAATGGTATAAAAAGCGAAGCTGGGGCGCTATCGTCTGCCTCGGGCTTTCGATAGGGTTGGCAATGATGACCAAGCTTTCTTTTTGGTATTTAGCGCCCGCCACGGCCGTTATGTTCCTGATCGTGCTCATTAACGAAAAAAAGAAGGGCAGAATTATCGGGCAGTATTGCGCTTTCGGAGCGGTCTGCCTGCCCACCGGGCTTTTTTGGTCGGTGCGCAACCTGCTCGGATGGGGCGTACCGTTGAACTATGTGCCCCGCCTTGCCGCAGATCATGAGCAGTATGTGGGCTTCCGCAGTGTATGGGAGCGGCTTTTTGACGTTTATCATTCGTTTGCGGAGGATGTATATGTCTGCCGCGGCACGATGGGAAACAGCTTTTTTGAATATAACATTCCGTCTGCGGTGGTGAAATCGTCTGTCTTCGGCGAATTCAGACTCGGCAGTCCCTCCGCGGCGAAGATACTTCTCATATCAAACGTCGTCCTGATCGCGGCAACGCTTGCCTTTGCGGTCTGGATATTTGCAAAAAAAATCAGACCTACGGTCGTGCGCCTGTGGTTTCTGCTGTTTTGGTGCACCGTTATGGTGAGCTATTTCGGCTTTGCCTTTGCTTATCCGCACGATTGCTCGCTGGATTTCCGCTATATCGTGCCCACACTCTGCGTAGGTCTTGTGACATGCGGGGTATATTTGCAGCATGAAAAAAAT
>CAZVSW010000047.1:0-9442 GCA_964630005.1 uncultured Ruminococcus sp.
GGAGTATTACCCGCGATTATCGGCTGTGGCTCATTCAAGGACAAGATTGTCGATGGGTCTGTGAGCAGAGCGTAAATAAGCGTACAGGCTGACATGGCGATCACGGCTATGTTTGCAAGAAAACATAGCCTTCGCGCCGCTTTATGGCTCAGTACCGAGGAAACTGCCGCGCAGATGAGCGAAATTACTATTGTGAAAAACGGGGAGTTAATAAAAAATTCCATATTCAGTTAACGTCCTCTTTCTGAGCGAACATATATATTTCATCGATGTTCAGAGTATGATAGCGCTTGTAAAGGCGAACGGTCAGCGCGAGCATTACGGCAGTAACGCTTACGGATACAACGATTCCCGTCAGCACAAGTCCGGCAGGGATGGGGTTGACATACTGCGACGCGTCGGCAGCGCCCTCGGGCGGTACGACAGGCGAAAGCGCGCCTTCGATATAGCCCATGGAGGCGAGAAAGAGGTACACTGCGGTATCCATGATATTGAGACCGATTATTTTTTTGATCAGGTTACGATGGAACATAAGCGTGGAAAAACCGATGCCGAATAGCAGCATCGCCACGATTTCTTCGTAATTCGTGAGAAATGAATTCATCAGAGCTTTCCTTTCGTAAACAGTGAATAGAAGCCGAACATCGTACATGCAACGACAAGCCCGACGGCGATGTTGAGCGGAAGGATCAGTCCGGAGGACAGAATAGCGCCCGGAGTGCCTTTTGGTATTATGCTTTCAATGCCGTTTGCGCCGGTATAGAACGAATAGGTCTTTGACAGGCTGTAAAAGCATAAAGCGGCGCACGAGGTGGCTTTGAATATTTTTTCTGTGAAGATAACATTGGTCTTACGGTCGCCATACGCAAATGAGAGCAGTATCATTGCCGCACCGAGCAGTGCGCCTCCCGAAAAGCCGCCGCCAGGACCGATGTGACCGGCAAGAAGGATATAAATGCCGAACATTGCGATAAAAGGGAACAGGCACTTGACGGTGTTCCTCAGGGGAACGTCGCCCGTAAGATCGAAAAACGTTTCACCCGGTTCGGAAAGCTGACTTTTAGGCGTGCTTTTTAAAAGTATCATGACGCACATGAGCGCGGTAAACAGCACATGTGATTCGCCGAGGGTATCGAACGCACGGTAATCGAGGATCATGCCGGCGACTGCGTTGACCGCGCCGGTCTCATCCACTGCGTGTTCAATATAGCGCTCATAAACCTCGTTATTATGCGGAGTGTCGGCTTTTCCGAAAGCGGGGAGACGGAATGCCATGAATATGAGCGAACCGCTTAATATCAGGCAGACAAGCACGGCGGCCGCATAGTAAAATATGTTAAAGCTTTTGATAAGTCCGTGAACCAGCTTTCGGTTCGGGTGAACGTTCATAAAACCGCGTATAAGCTTGTTGCTTTTGCGCTTGCTTTCGTCATTTTCGTCGTGGATGATCTCTGTCGAGCCTTCCGACATGTTTGCGGTATGGTCGGAGGACGATTCGTCCCAGTACTTTATCCGTTCTTTGATTTTATTCAGGTTTGTTTTCATTGCTTTGATCCTTTTGTGTCTTATCCTTGATAAGACGGATTTTTTTGAGCGTTATGAAAAATAGTATCCCGGTCACACCCGCGCCGACCGCCGCTTCGGTGATCGCAAGATCTGGCGCTTTCAGGATCGCCCATATTATCGACATTATTACGCTGTAGGACATGAAGATAACTACTGAAATAAGTGTGTTTTTTGCGAAAGCCGCCGCTACGGAGCAAACTACGAGCAGTACCAGCAATATTATTCTGAAAACTTCCATTTTTATTTTACCTCTCCGGCAGTATCGTCACAGTCCGACAGATCGGCGTCTGTATAATAAATGAGCTTCGAAAGCATGTGGCTCGATACGGGCGAGGTCGTCCACATGAAAGCCCAGATCGCTCCGAGCTTGAATGACGACGCCTGAAGTCCGTTTAAAATTATGAGCCCGATAATGATAAACATCAGACCGCCCGTATCGCCGAGCGCGGCGGCGTGCATACGTTTGAGCGAATGACCGAAGCGGTATATCCCGATGACCTCGGTTATCAGAAAAAAAGCGCCTGTAAGGAGGAAAGCCCCTCCGATTATTACTGCAATATATTCCGTGTTCATTTACCGTTTCCTCCGCGTTTCTTTGATGAAATATAAACACGGCAAAGCGCCGCGACGGAAAGAAATCCTATCGCGGCATAAAGCAGACATACGTCTGCGATATAGCCTTCTTCGGCAATGACGGCAATGTCCGCGAGCGCGATGATCGCCAGCGTGTTCGTCATGTTCACCGCTGTCATGCGGTCGCCTATACGCGGACCTTTGATCGCCCTTATAAGAGTGAAAACAAGGCAACAGCCCACAACGATCAGCAGACCGAGGAGTATATAATATTCAAGCTTTTCGGGAGTCATAGCCAAGCTTCCTTTCGATGTGAATAAGCAGTCTGAGTACCGACCAATCGTCAAGCCCTTCGGCAAACGATTCGTTAAGACCGTGGACGGTGAATGTCGCGTCAGCGACGTCAACAGTAATCGTTCCGGGTGTGAGCGTTATTGAATTTGCAAGGACATTGCGGGCGAATTCGGTTTTTAACGGGAAGGTCTTCTTCACGACGACCGAGCGGCGCTTGCCGCCGAAGATCGCTTTGACGACCGCGATGTTCGCCTTGATGACCTCCCATATAAGGAGAAAGCAAAGCGCCGGCGCGTACCACAGCAGGCAGATATGCCTGAGCTCTTTTTTCGGTGTGATACCGAAGAGCTTGTACATAAGAAAATATATTACGCCTGACAGTATCACCCCGAAAACGACGGTTTCTGCGGTAATGCTGCCGATAAGCAACAGCCAGAACAAAAAGAGAAATATAAACATGAATACAGATTGAACTCCTGCTTGATTTTTATGTTCCTACATATTATAGTATTTATTTTACAGCTGTCAATAGGAAGCGCAGAATTCTTTTTTGTTTTTTGCGCTATTTTCCTTGACAAACTGACTTCAGTCAGTATAATGTTTCAAAAGGAGTGTGATCACTATGTCATATTACGCACACAAAGAAATAGAATTTATTTCCGATCCTTCTCAGTATATAGCGAAGGAAAACGCATCAAAAGAAATCTGCGATCTGCTTTACGGAAAAGCACCGTATTCCATAGAAGAGCTTATCGCCATACCCTCCGGAAACGATAACGAGCAGTTCAACACAAAGGACGGCAGCCTTGCCATGACTGACGGTCTTCTCGACTGCACAAACGATTTCCGTTCGCCCGAATGGTTCCGCTTTACAAGAGGCGTCGACAGAACGGTAACCTTCCGTCTCGATAACCTTTCTGCTATAACCGGCTTTGAGGTAAGCTTCCTGCGCGATGAAGGCGCGGCAGTAACCCCCCCTCGCAAGCTGTTTGTATATCTTTCCGAAAACGGAAGAGACTGGGAACTTGTCAGCAAGGATTCGAGCTTTACCAGCGTTCATCGCAAGTGCCGCATAGACAAGACCATCGAGCTTGAAGTGCCTCACAAGGCAATCTATGTTCGCTTCAAGTTTGATATCGCCTGCCACGCATGGTGCGGCCGACTTGCCGCATACGGCAGAACCGACATCCCCGAAGACGCCGTTTCCGTTGTTGCAAGCGCCGACGAGCCCGTTACCAGCAAGACCATTTATAATAAATACCCCGATATCAATGACTTCCTCGGAATTCATAATATCCTTCTTTCCTATAACTGCCTTCCCAAGGACAGAATGCCAACCGGTAGCGAGGGCCTCATCACCGAGGAGCAGTATCTCCCCTATGTAGCGTACCTTGATAAGGACAAGAATATCAAGGATACTATGTTTGACGCGTTCCTCTACCTCCCTTATACCGCTTTCAACTATTCCGACAGCGCCAAGACCGCAGAGGGCTGGCACTATTATATCGACAACGTATTTGCCGAGGGAAGAAACCTTGAAGCTCTTGACAAGACCGTTCAGACTGTCAAGGATTCTCTGAAGCGCGACGATTACAAGGTTCACGTCTTCTTCAGCATCCTTTACACCTTCCCGACCTCCACCTCTTTCGGCGACCTCGACGGCAGCGGCAAGTGCCTGAACTTTACCCGTATCGAAGACAGAAAAGCGGCTATCAAATGGGCTGTTGACGAATATGTCCGCCGTTACAAAGAAAAGAATACAAAGAATACCGTTCTCAGCGGCTTCTATTGGTTTGAAGAGGCTATCACCTTCGCAGATGCACATGAGCTTGAGCTTCTTGCTTACGCGCGTGATATCGTTCATTCCTACGGTCTTAAATTCATCTGGATTCCGTGGTATCAGGCTTCCGGCTTTGCAGATTGGAAAGAGGCGGGCTTCGACCTTGCCTGTATGCAGCCTAACTATGCCTTTAACCGCTCCATCCCCGTTTCGCGTCTTTACGATAACGCGGATATCAGCAAGAAGATGGGTCTGTGCGTAGAAATGGAATCCTTCAATATTACCGATCATTTCGACGTCAACAAATTCAAGCAGTACATGGACTGCGGCGCAGAGACCGGTTATATGAACTCCATCAAGATGTATTATCAGGGCGGCGTTCCGGGTGACTTCTATGTTGCATGTCATTCCGAGGATGAGGTAGTACGTTCGCTTTACGACGATCTCTATCTTTACGCCAAAGAAAAATACGTATCCAGAAATCAAAAGTAATGGATACCTGTGTCGTAATAAAAAACGCCGTATTGGAGGCTCATGTCCTCCTTTACGGCGCTACGCTTAAAAAGCTTATATATAAAGGCGTGAATGTCGTCCTCGGTTATGAAACAGAGGCTGAGTACCGCAAAAACGGCGGCTATCTCGGCGCTACTGTCGGCAGATATGCCAACCGTATCGCAGACGGAAGATTTACGCTGGGCGGAAAAGAATACAACGTCGGCTGTAACGAAACGGGCAGAGGTCATCTGCACGGCGGGGTTGTCGGGCTTGATAAACGTATCTTTACCCCTGTCAGCGTAACGCCCGATTCGCTCACCCTCGGAATACGTCTGAAGGACGGGGAAGAGGGCTATCCCGGAAATATGGATGTTACCGTGACATATTCGCTTGCCGGTTCATCGCTTTCTGTTGCATATAACGCAGTTTCAGACGCAGATACGGTGTTTAACCCTACGAACCACTCATATTTCAATCTGAGCGGAGGCGGCACGATTCTTGACCATATGCTGAAGATCGATGCGGATGGGTTTGTCCCGGTCGACGACCGTCTGATACCTCTCGGACATGTTGAAAGCGTTGACGATACGCCCTTTGATTTCAGGATTCCGAAGCCCATCGGCAGGGATATAAACGCCGCCCATGAGCAGCTTGCCGTCTGCGGCGGTTATGACCATACTTTCGTCATGAGTGGCGAGGCTTCGCTTTATTCTCCCGTCACGGGTATAACCATGACCTGCCGCTCGGATATGCCGGGTCTTCAGGTCTATTCGGGCAACTTCCTGCATGACGCGTGGAGCGGCTTCGAAAATAACTGCGGTATAGCACTCGAAACAGGGTTTTACCCCGATTCGCCGAACAGACCCGCTTTTCCGTCGCCTGTCATAAAGGCAAACGAGGAATTCAGTTCCCTTACCACATATAGCTTTATTTGAGGAAATTTATATGAAAAACACAATAGCGATTAAAGATTTTCAAATGCATATGCAAGGCTTTGCAGTGGATGAAGCGAAAGGCATGATGTATTTTTCCTGCACGAACACGCTTATAAAGACCGATCTTGAAGGCAACGAGCTCAAACGTGTCGAGGTCTTCGGCGGTCATCTCGGCGATATCTGCTTTTACGAAGGCAAGATATACGGCACGCTGCTCGGACAGCCTAAGCACGGCGACCCGTGGAACGCATGGACAAGCTATATCGTAGATATATTTGACGAGGAGCTCAACCTTATTGCTCAGAAGGAAGTTAAATATATGACCGAAACCACCGCGGGAGAAAATCCGTACGGTCTTAATGCCATAGACGGCATCACCGTGGCGCACGGTCATCTGTATATTGCGTGCAGCATTGAAACGGGTGAAAGCTATGTCAACCAGGCCGTTCTTGAGCATACGCTTGACGTTGAATTCGTGAAACTTCATACGTTTGAAGTGGGGAATACGCCCTTCGGCATTCAGAACCTTTCGTATGATCCCAATTGCGACTGCATGTGGATAACCGTATACGGTCCGGATAAGCCTTATCAGGCAAAGGAGCTCTTATATAAGGTAAATATCGATCTCACCGCGTATACTGAAAAATATATGCTCCCTACTCCGTACGGCTTCCAGCCTATGTCCGGCGGTCTTTACTATCTTTCCGAGCATCAGGGCAAGTACCCGCACTGCGACGGATATGCGCATCTTTACCGTTATGACGGCAACGGTTTTGTAAAGCTTTGATAGTCTTATGGGCGAAATAATCGCGAGACGGCAATTTGCGCCGGGATATATTTTGCTCGACACGCTCTTTCTTCTGACTTTGCTCGGTCTGCTTCTTTGGAAAAAGAAATATATGACCGTTATCGTCGGTCTGGTCATGGGCGTTGTGTATATGCTTGTCGATTACGGCATATTTCATCTGCTGTGTCATTCGAGGTCGATCTCAGACGGATACAGTCTGTTTTGGGTCTTGCTGTGGATGTCGATGAGCTATGGCTTTACCAATTTTGTTTGGATATGGCTGTGGATATCGAAGGATGAGCACCTTTTTGAGTGGTCGCTTTTGATTCTGTGCTGGTGGTTTTGCTGTCCCATGCTTGCGGGAGCGATCTTTCCGTGGCAGGAGCAGATCGTCATACAGCGCACTACCGGCGAATACCACGGATATATGGCGCTTATATTGCTTGTGGGATATCTGCTTGCGATAATCTATAATCTTTCCCAAAGCGAACGTATAAAACGCATTCGGTTGCCGTGGATACTGGCTATCGGAATACTTGTTCAGCTCGGTTGGGAAGGTGCGCTTTTACTCGGCGGAATACGTAGCGCGGGCTTTGAGCTTTCGCAAAAGCTTGTCACACTTGTGACAAATTCGCTGCTTGAAACAAATCTCGGCATGCCGTATGTCTTTGCGCTTTATATCTTGTATTCGGCAAGATATACCGAAGACCTCAAAAAGCGGGACGCTGAACTGAAGTTTTCCGAGCGTATCGCCGAGTGGAATTCAATGCGCAGAGGGGTCTGACCGCTCATACTCCGAATGAAATATCATTAAATATGCCGAAAAGCTATTGACAAATGGCTTTCGGCATGTTACAATACCTACGCTTTAGCGATTTAACACGATAAAGCGAAAAATACAATTATAATCAGGAGACATCGTTTTATGAAAAAAATCATTGCTCTGACTCTCGCACTGATAATGTGCGCGGTCGCATTTTGTTCCTGCTCTTCGGGCGAAAAGCTTTATTTCGGTAAAGAATTTGCACCCGTTGATTCACAGCTCGACGTACTTATCCAGCTCAATGCCAAGAGCGTTGACGTCGGCGTTATGGACAGTATAATGGCAAAATACTATACCAGCCAGGACAGCACCTATGCTTCTTCGGTCATGATCATTCCCGATCTTACACTTAAGACCGAACAGTACGGTATCGCCGCAAGAAAGGGAAGCGCACTTATTTATCACATTAATAACGCGCTTGTTGAGCTTTCCAAGGAAGGCAAGCTTACCGAGCTTGCAAATCAGTTCGGTATCGCCAGCGATCTTTGCATCGACGAAAATTATACCGCAGCAGAGCCCGCAGACACTTCCGACTGGGACTATATCAAGCAAAACGGCAAGATGATCATCGGTTATACGCTTTTCGCCCCCATCGCTTATGAAGACGGCGGCAAGCTTACCGGTTTTGACGTTGAGCTCGCCCGTCTTGTCTGCGAAAAGCTTGGCATCGAAGCTGAGTTTGTCGTCATAACCTGGAGTCAGAAAGAAAACAACCTCGAAAGCAAATCCATCGACTGCATCTGGAACGGTCTTACAATTGATGACGAGCGCAAGGAAAAGATGGAAATTTCCATCCCCTACCTCAACAATAAGCAGGTAGCTGTTATCCGTAAAGCTGACGCTGAAAAGTATAAGACTACCGACGATATGAAGGACGCTATTATCTCCGCCGAGGGCGGTTCTGCCGGTGAAGGCTGCATAGTCGTACCCAAGGACGAAAAATGAGATTTACCGAAGTTACTCTCCAACTCCTCGGTGGCTTCTCGTATACACTGCTTATTTTCCTGATAACTCTTGTGTGCTCAATCCCTTTGGGTTTGGTGGTCGCCTTCGGTTCAATGTCAAAGTTTAAGCCCCTGCGTTACCTCACGAAGCTTTTCGTGTGGGTGATCAGGGGCACTCCCCTTATGCTTCAGATCGTGGTATTTTCGTTCGGACCGGGCTTGTGGTTTGATATTCCGATACGCACTACTTTTCAGAAGCTGATGATGGTATGCATTGCGTTTATAATCAACTATGCGTGCTATCTTTCGGAGATATACCGCGGAGGGATCGAAAGCATTCCCAAGGGACAGTATGAAGCCTGTCAGGTTCTCGGAATGACAAAAAAGCAGGCGTTTTTCAAGGTCGTCCTGCTTCAGGTCATCAAACGTATCGTACCGCCTATGTCGAACGAGATAATCACGCTCGTCAAGGACACTTCGCTCGCAAGTGTTGCGGTTTCGATAGAGATCATATTTGTCGCGGAAAAGCTGGTAAATAAGTATGTCATACTCTGGCCGCTTTTCTATGCCGGGGTGTTCTACCTCATGTTTAACGGTCTGATCACATTCTTGCTTGGCAGGATCGAACGTAAACTCGATTATTTTAAGGCGTAAATCATGGCTGTTTTATCTGTAAAAAATTTAAAAAAATCATTTGGGGAAACCGAGGTGCTCAAAGGCGTCTCGTTTGAACTTCAAAAAGGTCAGGTCCTTTCTGTTGTAGGCTCTTCGGGAGGGGGAAAGACCACTCTTTTGAGGTGCCTCAACTTTCTTGAAACTCCCGACAGCGGCGAGATTTGCGTGAATGACGATATCGTTTTCAGCTGTGACGGCGTATCTGCGCCGGTTATCGCAAACGACGTTCAAAAAAGCTTCGGTCTGGTGTTTCAGCAATTCAATCTGTTTCCGCAGTACAACGTATTTGATAACATATGTCTTGCTCCCAAGCTTCGCGCGGCGTCTATGCCGGACTTTAAGGCTCATAAAAAGGAGCTTTATGATGAAATTGAACGTCAGGCAAACGAGCTGCTTGTGAAAGTAGGTCTTACCGAAAAAGCCGCGGCGTACCCGTGTCAGCTTTCGGGCGGACAGCAGCAGCGCGTCGCAATCGCAAGGGCTTTGGCTCTGTGCCCAATGATACTCTGCTTTGACGAGCCGACCTCGGCGCTTGACCCGGAGCTTACGGGCGAGGTACTCAAGGTCATA
>CAZVSW010000047.1:9452-12524 GCA_964630005.1 uncultured Ruminococcus sp.
GGTCATACGCTCGCTGAAGGATTCGGATCGCACGATGATTGTCGTAACGCACGAAATGGAATTCGCGCGGAACGTTTCCGATATTGTGATCTATATGGCGGACGGCGTGATCGAGGAAATGGGTTCTCCCGAACAGGTCTTCGAGAATCCGCAAAGCGAAAAGATGCGCGCGTTTTTGAAAAAATACTGAAAACAAATAGAGGCTGAGTAAAAAGCTTTTTACTCAGCCTCTGTTTTTTTAGTATGAATGATTATTTACGAATCAAATCGCTGATGTTGTTTTTGATGAAGCTTTTCAGCTCCTCAAACGCAACTGCGCCTTCTTCGGATATGTATATAAATCCGTCACCTTTTATGCATATTGTGCCGTTCGGCATGATGTTGATCAAATTAATCGGCATACTGAAATATACTTCAAGAGCCTTGGATTCATCGCTTTCGTCAATCGCTTCGCTCGGATCAAACAGAAAATTGATATTGCCGTTTTTTACGGCCGTATCGATGTCCAATTTATCGTTTTCGGAATATTTAGTGACCTTTATGTCGCCGATTCTATCGAAAATAATTCTTTGCCCTTCTTTATTTAATTCAATACGGAGTAGTGAGCCGGATGTATACATGGAATTCGGATATACCCAACAGGATTTATACCATTTCGCTTCGGCTAATTCAGTGAAGTGAAAAATACCGTCGCGGTAAAGCTCTTTTTCGGGCTTTGAACAAGCCACAAAAGAAATACTTAAAATGCAGGCAAGCAGCAGTAACGCGGATAATTGTTTAATTATTCTTTGCACTTTGTTGACTCCTTATAGTAGTCCAAGCGTTCTTCAAAAGCGGCTTCAAGAGAACCGTCGTAGAAGGCTTCAAGGTCTTCTTCGAATATAACGGAAGTTCCATCGGCAAGAATAAAGCTTCCGTTTTCGGTCATCATCAGAATCATGTTTTCTTGAACGTTTGCAAGAAATGTAGTGGCATTCGTTATATATCCACAATAAACACATGACATTTTAGGCGAGCCAAGCGAAATTGAAAATGTGTGAGGTTTCATTGTGCTTTCTCCACATGCACAGAATGCCTCATGAAAATTTGCATTTATATGAATGTAATTGTAACTATATGAATGCTCTTGATGGCGTTTGTAAAATTTCAGTGTTCCACCATATGGGCAGTCGTATGTAGAATGGCGATATAAACCGGCTGGTCCCCATTTTGACACAATAGTTAAATTATTCAAAGAAGGCGCAAGATCTTCAACAATACCTGAGTGCAGTTCTCCATTGTTATCATACAGTACCACACATCCAACCTCAGGTGAAGAAATCTCTATATAACTTTTATCATTAATAAATGCGGAAGGCGATGGAATCCAGTATCGTATGTTGCCACCACCTACATACCAAGCATAATAATGGCAATTATATGCAACTGTTGGATCGTCTAATCTTTGAGCATTTGGGTGTTTCTGAGCGTTTTCGGAATTATATTGTGCTTTTTCTAACAAAGACAATTCTTGCTTGTACAAACACGCATCATAGGGTGTCCCGTTTGGAGTGTACAATGTCTCGTGGACATGGGGTACGTCGTCATGTGCGTATACAAGTACGACAAAAATGATAAAAGCAGTGAAATCGTAATTACAAGTGACGTGAATTTTTTCATAGTTGTCCTCTTAAAATGATAAATTTTTTATTCAAAGCCTGCAACACATTTTCTATACATATATTACAACGTTTTTTCAAAATTGTCAAGAGGTTTTTGAGAAAATTATTATGTTTAATACCCAAAGAACTTATGCGAAAAACGGTTGGCGAAGCTTTTTTGAAGAAGTTTCACTTTCGCTTAGAGAAAGTGTGGTTTCGCAGGGTCTGTAAAAAACTCATGTTTTTTACAGACCCTCAGTTAAAAAATAAAAGAGAAGAACGAAAAGTGTCGGTAGCTTTGTTACGCAGAGCAATTTTTATATGAAAAAAGACACTACTGCGGCTTTTTCTTCCGTTCCTTTTCTCTCTTCTCTCCTTGTTTTTCTTGGAGGCTGTTTTTTACAGCCCCTGTTTATGACTTTACTTCCTTATAAATAACGCCTTTTGGCACGTTTCTGTCCCGCGCGGTCTGCTTTATGGCGTCCATATCGCTGAGACCGAGAGCTTTATAGTGTTCAACATGTTCGGGTACGGTCATACTATACCAGAATTCGTCCTCCGCCTTTTGAACATATCCTTCAACGACGATCACGTATTCGCCGCGTATGGTTTCGGCATTTTTGCATTCTTCGATCAATTTATCGAGACTTTTCACGGTGATTTTTTCGTTTAATTTTGTAAGTTCCTTGCAAAGAGCGGCTTTTCGCTCGCCGAGTGCATCGCGAAGCGTTGTGAGCGTTTTGATCAGATCGTGCGGCGCGGAGTAGAATATCATCGTGCGCTTTTCTTTTTCGATCGATATCAGATATTCCTTCAGCCCTTCCTCCGGCAGAAAACCTTCGAAGCAAAAACGCCTTGATGGCAGTCCGCTCGCCGAAAGCGCGGTTACCGCCGCACATGCACCGGGAAGCGGTATGACGTCGATGCCGTTACCGCGGCAAAGGCGAACCAGATCCTCTCCGGGGTCTGATATTGCCGGCGTTCCCGCGTCTGTTATGAGCGCGCAGTCCTCGCCGCCGATTATCCGCCGCACTATAACTTCGCCGGCTTTTTGCTTGTTGTGTTCGTGATAGGCGAAAAGCGGTTTTTTGAGACCGAGCAGCATCATGAGCTTGCCGCCGACGCGTGAATCTTCGCAGGCAACAAAATCAACCTCAGACAGAACCTTGCGCGCCCTTTCCGTTATATCCGACATGTTGCCGATGGGCGTCGGGACGATATATAATACGCTCATGCCTGTTTTTCCGCCTTGCGGTGATGCTTGAGCATTCTCAGCTTGAGATAGAGCGCGGGCATATAATTGACCAGTATATCCTTCATCCAGTTTCTGACCGCTGAGTAGCCGTCGTGGAGTTTGACAAGCAGTTTGTGCGGCACGTGCTTTGAGGTAAAGCGGTGATCAAGCCATTTTTCGTATGCGCGTCCGCGCTTG
>CAZVSW010000048.1:0-12003 GCA_964630005.1 uncultured Ruminococcus sp.
TATCACCATCACTGAAGTCGCATGCGCCCTCATCTTCGGTATCATCGTCAACCTCATCGTTTCCAAGAAAAAAGCTTGAACTGAATAAATAATTAAAGGGGCTGTTCGTTGTGATGATTTTCACAATGGGCAGCCCGTCGTATTTTTTATCGATATTTGCCGTTTAACAAGGTTACGGTGACAACGCAGTAGCGTCGTAGGCGTATCTCATAATTCTTGTCGCGAAGCGACCCCTCTTAGAGAAAGAGGTATTCGTGGAGAAAACAGCCGATGGCTGTTTTCTCCCCGAATACAATAAAGACCGTTTTTTCGGGGACATGCGCCTCGAAAAAACACCCTAAGGCGGAGCGTTGTATCCCCGTCAAATCTTTTATTCGGGCAAGCAATCAGAGAACATTATCAGGTTAGAGGTGACACGTTCATTTTCGGTAAGCGCTTTGAATGTACCGTTTCCGTAAAGGATATTCATAACCATAACAGCTACTGTATTGCCGATAAAGCCTCTTGTCTGCTCGCTGATGATCAGGTCGCGTATCTGCGGGGGATATCTTCGCGCGGTAACCTCGGCGGCTTCGATGGCATACCCGGCAAACTGCTTTTTGGTTTCGTCATCGAGCGCAGGGATCTTTTCGAAGAAGTCGTTCGCTTTTCCCTTGACTACCATAATGTTTACCTTATTGTCATCGGTGATAAAAGCGCGCTCGCGAAGTCTTTTGAATTTATTCGCGTTTACTGCGTCGTCTGAGATCTTTCCTGTCATGACCTCGTAAAGATATTCATAGTCGGAGGTAAGGTTATTTTTCCACATGCCCTTTCTTGAGCAGTATTTTGTATCATTGGAGTATGAAAAAACCGGATATCTGTCTGATACGCGGGTCATCGATCCGCAAGCCGTCAGATCACCGGGATTAAATTCGGGAACATAATCGGGATCGGTCTGTTTTGATTCAAGTTCTATACATGCTGTATAGCATCCGCCGTTTGTTGTCTTTATCGTGTACTTTGACAGATCCTTGTTCAAGGGTATGGCGCATTTTGACGATACACCGTAAAACACTGCCGCGGCTTCAAACAGCTCTCTGTTTCCGTCGGGGATGAACACATCGGGATAATCGGCAACGGCGTCGCGTACTGACTGTACATAACTGTCACAAAGCAGTTTTGCCACTTCGTACTGCTTTTTAAGCTTGTGTTCTGTTTCTTCGAGCGAGTATTCTTCGGGAGTGAATTGTACATAGGTGGTAAAACGATTTTTTGCCTGTCTCACCAAAAAACCGTTGCTTTCAAGCAGGGCGATCTTGTCTTCGATGATTATCGGTGTGACGCCCAGCTCTTCGGCGATCTCCTCGCTTGTTTTGGGCTCATGATAAACGCTGTAAACGATGTTAAGATTAAGTGTGTCGTTTAAATAGAATTCCGGACTGCCGTTTGTTCCGGGATTTCCGTTATGATTGAAGCTTACTGCTTTAACCGGCTTTAAGCCGAGTTTTCCTATTTTTCTTTCCATAATAAAACCTTCTTTCAATTCATACTTTGCTTTGCTCAGATGCCATTTCACAGTGCCGGTCGGCATATTCATGGCTGTGGCAATGGAAGCAATGCTTTTGTTTTCGTAGTAATACTGATAAACGATCTCGCGCCGTACTTTGGTAAGAAAAGCGATCTCGCGGCGTATACGCATCAGCGATTCATCGTCACTGTCAAAGGCGTCGTCATAGAAAGGAATGTCGATACCGTCGATCGAGATGCCCTGATGCTTTTTCTTTGACGAAATGAATTTCGTCAGCACATGCATACTTATCCGCCATACATATCCGTCGATATTGTATATCTCATCTGCCGACAGAAGCGAGCTATAGAGCTCGGCGACAATATCGGAACACAGATCCTCGGCTTCATCGTAGCCAAAGCATTTCGAAACGCTGAAGCCGTATATCTTTTTGAGGTATTGCGTTATGATAGCGTCTGCTTTTTGTTTATCCATGCTTATTACTCCGATAGCTTTCTGAACGAACAAACCTGCGCGCCCGGTTCGTATCTCGTCCTGCTTATACAGTGCGGTAATTTGAAAAAAGGTTGGCGTGTTTTAAAAATTTTTTGTGTTACGTGATTTATCAGCCCCGTGCTCCGGCATAAACCGGAGTACAGGGCTGATTGTTTTACATTATTTTAACGGTGAGCACACCCAGGTGTAGGTATTGCCATCAAAGGGTTCGTTTTCCAGTGCCAGATCAAGATAATTTGTTACGTTTACGTCGGAATCGTGAACACCGGTGTTTATGCGAACGATATTATCGCCGGTATACCCCTCCTTGTCGTATGGCGTCCAATGGCTGTCTGAGCAATTGGGGTTTTTTATGCTCAGATATAAGGAGCCGTTTTCTTTTTCTACCGATATGAATTTCAGGAATGTAGCGTCTCCCTGAATATCAAGCGTTGAATTCTCCTGCGCTCCGTCGATCACCTCTATACGGCACGGATTCCCGACGTATACCGAGATGTGACCCAAGGGCTCAAAAACGTAGTGCCTTTCGTTATTGGATTCGTAGTTCGAATTGCTTTCCATTTTATCCTCCGTTGTTTGTTTCGCTCCGAAAAGAACGTCAATGGATACACCGAAGAGCTCAGCCATAACGGGGAAAAACGTTATATCGGGATAACCGACGCCGCATTCCCATTTTGATATCGACTGAGGAGAGATGTCAAGCTTATCGGCCAGTACAGCTTGCGTCCACCCGTGTTCTTTTCGCAGGTTTGTAATAATGTTACAGAATTCGTTGATGTTGTACATGTACCTTTCCTCCTGTGTCTACACTATATCAAAACTACGATCGGATTACAATAACCGCAAAGTTGTGTCTCAGCAAGCACCGCGAGTAAACGGCTTTGATGACGGCGATCTGTCGTAATACGCTTTAAGCACGGCGGTCTCTTCGTTTTTGGATTCGGTTGTGAAATATAGGATAGGGTTTTTGACCGTTATCGTGCGGTCGAGCAGCCAAAGCGGCACGGAGTTGTATATTGTGTTTGTATGAGCGTAGCCGCCGACGGCGTCGAAGCTTGCGCCCGTGCGGTCGGTAAGCGATGCGCGGCATAAATGCGGATCGCTGTTTTTCATGCAGCCGCGCTGGTTGGTAATGATGCAGGTGCGCGTATGCATTAGAGGAAGCTTGCCGTAAACGGCGTATGCGGCGTCTGCTTCGGCGGCGAGCGCCATGTTCGCCTCAGGAGAGACGGTCAATTGCGCAAAGCCGAGCGAGCGCAGTACGTTTGCGGCGCTCTTGTTTGTTACGTTCAGGCAAAGCCCGCCGAATACGGTAAAATTGTTTGCAAGGCACAAAAACCCGGGGTTTTCGGCGCATATCATCGAAATCCCGCTTTTCGCCGCTTCCAGCAAGAGCGATCTTACTTCGGCGAGCTGTGTATCATATACTGTACGGGGGATCACGAGGCAGAGCTTTTCTTTGTACGAATTTACTAGCGGCTTCCAAAGATCTGTCCGTTCAAGCGGCATTTCATAGCGTACGGCGGCGTCAAGGTGATCGGCATTCGGCTTTTCGCCCATACGTATCACAAGACCGGGCGCGACGGCGAAAGCGGTTGCCGCAGTAAGGTCCGGCGGAGCGCCCTGCTCACGCACACGCGATGAAATAATTGCTTTTTCAAGCGCTTCTGCGCCGTCTCTGCGCAGTGAATTGAGGGAAGAAACGGTCATGTACGCGCCGTCGTCTACCTCCGCAGAGACGTTTTTGCCGATAAACGGCGTGTTACCCAGCTTTGAAAGGCGGCTTATTACTTCTTCTTTTGTAAGCGGTCGGCTTTGCGCCGCGCTCGCCGTGTCGCCAAGCACTGTCACGCTTGCGCTACGGCTTCTGAGCTCCAGCTTGGAGGGAGCGCCGATGTGAATTGCGGCAGATATGTCTACGGACAGCTTTTTTTCGGCAATCTCGGTGACGACCGCGCGGCTGTTCTCTTTGTCCGTTTCGCTTCTGATGCCAAACATATCAGGCGACATTTTTGAAATAAAATATCCGTCCGAAAAGCCCGAGCGCGAAAATACCGCCTGCTGGTGACGTATTTCCTCGGCTGTTGCGGCGCGGTTTTCGTCAAGCAGTTTGCGGTAAAGGGAAGCGACTTCATATACATATGACGGCGGCTTCATGCGCCCTTCGATCTTGAGCGCCGTAACGCCGAGCGATATGATATCCGGTATGTGCTCGGCAAGGCACATATCTTTAAGCGACAGCGGATACGCGTTTTTCCCCTTATACGGCAGACGGCACGGGTATGCGCACTCGCCGCGGTTGCCGCTCCTGCCGCCTATGAGCGACGACATGAGACAGCCGCCGCTTTGGCAGACGCATACAGCTCCGTGGATGAATATTTCCGTTTCCATTCCGCAATCGCAAAACGCCGATATCTCCTGCGCGCTGACCTCACGCGCTATCACCACCCGCGAAAAGCCGAGTCGGCGGAAGGGTTCAAGCCCATAGGCGTTGTGAACCTCAGCCTGAGTGCTGGCGTGGAGTACTATATCGGGAAAGCGCTTTTTAAGCTCAAAAGCCAGCCCCAGGTCCTGAACGATATATGCGTCGGGCTTATAGGTGCTTTCCAGCTCGTCCACCACCTCGAGCGCTTTTTTAAATTCTCTGCCGAAAAGCAGGGTGTTGAGTGTTATGTGCGTTTTTACGCCGTACAGCGCGCAGAGCGAGAACGCTTCGTCAAGCTCGCTTGGCGAAAAGTTTTTGGCTTTCATGCGCGCGTTGAACTGCGGCACGCCGAAATATACTGCGTCTGCGCCGCCGTATATCGCCGCTTTCAGGCTGTCAAGACTGCCTGCCGGCGCGAGAAGCTCAGGTAGTTTTTTCATTTCTAATATCCCTTCAGGTGTATAGCTTAACGGTCTCGTTATAGGTCTTGATAATATCGCGAAGAATGTTGTCGTGGTTGAAATCCTTGTGATATATCAGATTGATCTCGCGCGTCATGCTGAGATTTTCGACCGGAAGCAGAAATATTTTACCTTTTTTGAGCTCGTCGAGACAGGCACTTTTGGGGAGTATCGAGACGCCGAATTCGCGCCGTACGAGGTCTTTTATAGTGGCGATATTGTCCACTTCAAGAATTACGTTGAAATCGTCTATAGAAAGTCCGTTGCTTTCGAGGTGGGAGACAAAGAGGTTTCGCGTTCCGGAATTGGGCAGGCGAAGTATCATTTTTTCGCGCTTCAGGTCGTTCAATGTGACCATACTGTTTTTTGCAAGCTGGCTTTCGGTGGAAACGGCGAGGTACAGGCAGTCTGTATCGATGAGTATGCTGTTGAAATCGGGGTCGTTGAACTTACCCTCGGCAATGACGAGATCAATATCATAGGTCTTCAGCATATAATAAAGATTGTTTATGGTGTTAGTAATCATTTTTATGCGTACGCCGTCGTGCTCGCTCGAATACGTTGCCAGCACCTCGGCGATCGGGTTGCTTTCGGCAGTGTGCGTTATACCGACTGTAAGCCGGTTGAGATTGCGCTTTTCGTCGCTTAAGGCGGCTTTTAGATTTGAATACAGCGCGCTCATGCGCTTTGCATATTTCAGCGAGATCTCGCCTTCGGGCGTAAGGCGAAGGCTGCTTCCGTCACGTATGAAGATCTTGATCCCCAGCTCGGCTTCGAGCTGCTTGATATGATGGCTTATTGCGGGCTGTGTCAGGCAGAGCTCTTCTGCGGCACGCGTGAAGCTCAGGTTTTCACATACGGAAATCAGTGTTTGGATTTTCTGAGAAAGCATTATATACACCGCCATTAAAAAAATTTATGCTTGGTTAAAAAACAATAATTTGCATTTATAGTTTTCTCGTGTATAATAGTAACACAAACAAAAACTGATGTCAAGGAGGGAATAATGCTTCAATTCATATATTCGTCGCTCAGTGATGTGACGACGATACTTATTTCGCTGTCAGTGATGCTGCTGGCAGGTTTTTTAGTCACCAGACTGACAAAGCTTTGCAAGCTTCCCAACGTAACCGGTTATATTATCGCCGGCATACTTATCGGTCCGGCGGTTCTTGGCGCTGTTCCGAAAAATCTCCTTGACAACATGAGTTTCGTAAGCGACGTCGCGCTCGCTTTTATTGCTTTCGACGTCGGTAAGTTTTTTAAGCTCGAAGTCCTGAAGCGTACCGGTAAGAGCATTATCGTCATAACGTTGCTCGAATCGCTCCTTCCGGGCGTTTTAGTTTTTTTGATGTCCTATTACCTTTTCGGTATGGGAATGGAATTTTCGTTGGTGCTCGGCGCTATTGCAACGGCAACCGCACCGGCGAGCACTATGATGACCATCAATCAGTACCATGCGCGCGGTCATTTTGTCGATACGCTTCTTCAGTCGGTTGCGCTCGACGACGCCGTTTGCCTTGTAGTATTCAGCGTCGCTTCGGCTATCGCGTCTGTTGACGAAGACGGAACGGTTTCTTTTCTGAGCATCTTCCTTCCGCTCGTATATAATGTGGCGGCGCTCATTGTCGGCGCTGTCTGCGGCTTTATACTTTCGAAGCTCATCACTCCGGCGCGCAGCAAGGATAACCGATTGATTTTGGCTGTTGCTATGCTGCTCGGCATTTCCGGCGTATGCTCTATCGTAGATATTTCGCCGCTGCTTTCCTGCATGGTGTTCGGTGCTGTATACATAAACCTCACAAGAGATTCTGAGATATTCCATCAGATAAACAACTTCACGCCGCCGATATTTTCGCTGTTTTTCATTGTGTCGGGCATGAATCTCAATATTACCGCGCTTGCCTCCTTCGGTCTGCTCGGTGTGGCGTATTTTGCCGTGCGAATCGTCGGCAAGTATTTCGGTGCGTTTGCCGGCTGCGCCGTCACCCGCGAGGACAAGAAAACGCGCAACTATCTCGGCTTGGCGCTGATTCCGCAGGCGGGCGTTGCCATCGGACTCGCGTTCCTCGGCGCGCGCCTGCTGCCTGAAAGCATAGGTCAGCTGCTGCTTACGGTTATTCTCGCGTCGTCGGTGCTTTATGAATTGGTAGGACCGGTTTGCGCCAAATATGCCATTGTGCATTCGGGCGCGGTTGACAGACCCAAGTCAAGCGTGGTTCACGAGGACGATGCGAAAGCCGCACGTGAAGCGCTTGCAAAGATACGCGACAAAGTGTAGCGTAACTGTATAAGGCTATATAACAAAACACACCCGTTTTTTATAAAGCGAGTGTGTTTTTTGACCTTATGAGAGCGGTATGGCTGCAACAGTCGTAATACGGCGGTAAAATATGCGCATAATAAATACGCATTGGCCTATTGACATGCGTACAAAACAGGCGTATAATATAAGCGAAGGCGAGGAGGTGTCGGAATGCCCCAAACGGTCAAAGAAATATTGAGAATACTTCACAAAGACGGATGGCAAGAAGTTCCAAACAGAACCAAAGGATCTCACATACAGTTAAAGCATCCGACAAAGCCGGGAAAGGTGACTGTTCCAAACCATTCCGGAGACATTCCGTCAGGAACATTAAACAGTATATTGAAGCAAGTGGGGCTTAAATGATCCCGCATATGGAAAGGAGTAATCACTATGCGTAAAGTATCATATCCCGCCGTATTTGAGCCGAGCGGAGAGGGCTACAGCGTATACTTTCCCGATCTTCCGGGGTGTATCAGCTACGGTAATTCTTATGAGGAAGCACAAAAGGAAGCGGAAGACGCACTGGGACTTCATTTGTACGGCATGGAGAAGGACGGAGATACTATTCCGGAGCCTTCAAAACATCCGAAGGTCGATGAAGAAACCGCGCCCGGTTATTTCGTATCACTTGTGACAGTTTTTCCGGAAATCGTCAAAAACGAGATCGACAACAGACGGGTCAAAACGAATGTAACGCTTCCGACATGGCTGAAAGATATTGCGGAACAACAAGGAGTGAATTATTCACGCCTGCTTGAATCAGCGCTGATCGACTATCTGCATCTTTCTCCGGCGGGAAACGGCGGCTCGGCGTCTGATAAAAAAAGACACATTCGGAGCAGGACTTTGTAGGAAATATTAAAAGGGCAGTCCGCGGATTTTTTAATCTGCGAACTGCTCTTTGTTTAACACATTGTCTAAGAGATCTTATTGAAGCTTACTTGATCGCTGACACTTTTTCCGTGTTCACTGCCATAAATCAATATCCGTTGTAGCGCAGCCACTGAACGGATTTTTCCAGTCCTTCTATTGTTTTGGTTTCTAATACCACCCGACAGTTTTGTTCAGAGGCTAATGATAGATACTTATTAAGATTCAGCTCGCCCGTGCCGAGAGCCAAATGGTTTTTCTTGCCCAAGGCATCGTGCATATGCATGTGGCATAGGTGCTTTTTATTTTCGATGATATAAGCTTCATCGAGACCTCCGCAGCTGTGATCATGTCCGATATCAAATGTCAGACCAAACACCGGCGACTCAAGTAACATATCCAGCGCTTCTTTTTGAAATCCGGAAAATCCGTCACAATTCTCGATACATATTGTTATCGGGGCATCACCGATAGTATTTTCACACATCATCCGGAAGTCGGTTATACTTTTCAAATACTGCTCCCTATACTCAGAGAAAAGATAGACCTTTCTATCAGGAAGCGTGAAATACACACCGCGGGATAAATGCATGTTAATGACAGAAATATCAAGTTTCTTTGACAACTCAATGGTTTCCGTCACAGTACGCCGATAAGCATCCGCAATATAAGGGTTGAAATCACTTATATTCAAATTCTCATCAAGATGGATCGTGTAGGAGATCCCATGTTTATCAGCAAGCTCTTTGAAGTAGGGAATATCTATCTTATCCGGCTGATACTGAGGTAAATTCATATTAAGCTCAATGAAATCCAGATCAAGATTTTTGCAAAGAGCTGCACACGCATCGAGAGTGTTTGTTTCTATCAAGGTTGGCATACCGAATTTTAGCATGTTTTTTTATTTCTCCTTTCGGCTGTTTACTCCCCGATCGCAAAGTGAGCCTTGATCACCTGTGCAGCTTCATCCGGAGACAGATCTGTGTTGTCGATTTTTAAATAGTTCTCAAACGGCAGCTCTTCACCCTCGTATGAATTGAGACGGTATTTTTCGCTCGTCGCCCTCATCTCTGATTCACTCCAATCAAGATCGCGTTTCGATTCCTTATGAAGCAAACGGTTTTCGCTCTTGTTTCTGATCAACCGAACATCAAAATCGGCGCAAAGCTCTACCACACAGCATTTTGCTCCGTTTGCATTAAACAACTCAATGACTCCCGTCAGATAGTCTAATTCTTCCTGCACATCGAAAGCACACATATATGTGAATATCAGCCCCGGCAGATCGCCTTTTGCAAACAGCTCAAAAACCTTCTGCCGGATTGCACGGTTCAGCGCTTTGAATTCTTCTTTTTCATTTGGTGCAAAGAGCTTCCGCGCCAGCTCGATTGACATATGATTGTAAAACAAGCGTAGGTTTGTGATCTTTGCAAGCTCCTGTCCCACTGTCATTTTGCCAACGGCGTGCGGTCCTATAATTATAACAAATGTCTTCTGCATGGTTTTACACCCTCCTTTCCAGGTAGCCGCTTGTAAACGGCAGGTGATCGAATTTCTTTGTCCCTGTATGGACATAACCGTTCGCGATATACCAGTTTTTCAGTACAGTACTTTCTTCAATAATGCCGATTTTAATAATGTTGCCGCCCAAGGATCTCACGGTATTCTTTGCGTGATCGAGGAGCAGTTTGCCGAATCCGTTGTGTCTGTACTCCGGTAACACAGCAAGATTATGAAGCTCGTAGGCGTCTTCGCTTTCTTTTGACAGCGACATATATCCTATGATTTTCTTTCCGGCATACAGTGCGTACATATGCCAGCCCCAATTCATCTGCGTTTCAAGGAATGTCAGCGGAATAAAGCTTGTATGCTTCGGGCAGTTTTCCTGCGTCAGACCGAACTGTTCAGCCACGGTGCTGAAGCTCTGATGAATGACATCAAGACACTCGCGAAGTTCGTCTTTATCCACCTCATAGATTATCGGCAGCGTAACGCCTGAAGGTTTAAATACATCGTTTACTGTCTTTTTGAACACAGCGAGCGCCGGCGCACCTTCCATACGGATTCTATCGCCGGTATCACGGTATCCGGCACTTTGATAACACCTGCGGTTTTTCTCCATATCCTCAGGAAAATCAACATAATAGAATCTTGCATCGGGAAACTCTTTTTCGCACAGGAGAATAGCATCCCGCGCAATTCCTTTGTTCTGATAATCCGGGTGTATGTAGATACGTGCAAGGTAGTATTCACCCGCGCCGATCTCATCAGACGGACTGCGTTTGCCGTACAAACGATAGAACACACCACCGACTATTTTATCATTGTACAGAATGGTAAAATGGCGATTTAGCTTATTCAGTCTGCGAAGAATATCCTCCGGCCCCCGAAGAAAGGGACTGCCTTCGTCATGGTATTTCTCATATAGAGGCTCAAATGCCGCTTTTTGTATTTGTGATAGCTCCTCAGCTTCCGATGGATTCGTAATTCTTATTGATATACTCATTGTCCTGTTCCTTTCTGAAAATATCTGACGTGTCTTTCCATGATCATACATCCGAGAAATAAAAAACGGTGCAAATCGAAATCTACTTCGACTTGCACCGTCATTATCCGAATATCTGATAATCCAACAATGGACTATATTGAAATTGGGGTACGACAATACAAGCCCGACGAATCAAAATAACGAGTATCATCGTCGCGCATGGTGATAGTAGTATAAAGAGCAAAGATGTTAACTATCATTGCCGTACTCCTTTCAGAAAATTTTGAGATAGTATATCACACATTTATACCTTTGTCAATACATATGTTGCAAAAACATCTGTCCTTGCGGCTTTGTCTACTCCTTTCGCACCGCCGGAAACGATTAATGATTATTCAAGAGTTAATTTCATTCCCTCATGAGTTGCGTGAAATCCAAGTCTTTCATAAAATCTATGAGCGTCTTTTCTGGTTTTATTACTTGTCAGCTGAACGATGGAACAATTTTTGTCCTTTGCGAGGTCTACGGCGTATTTCATAAGCTGTGTGCCGACGCCAAGGTTACGGCAGCTTTTGTCAACAAAAACGTTCTCGATCGTAGCGCGCATACCGCCTTTACAGGATAAATATTGTGTAAAAGTGATCTGCAAACTGCCGACAACCTTTGCATCATCACACGAAACAAGTAAAATGCTGTTTTTATCGTTACAAATATTGTTGAATGCGTCAATATAACATTGACTGAGCGGCGTAGTGTAACTTTCACGTTGTCCGACCACCGCATCGTCTGCCATTAGTTTAATGATATACGGTAAATCATTTATGACTGCTTCTCTTATTTTTATTACACTCATTTTTTATCTCCGAAAATTCCGATGCCCGACATGGCAAACATCATTGCAAAAAAGACATCCTTTCGGATGCCTTTTTTGATGTGAGGCGGCTACGAAAAAGATGTTTTTGCGTTTTTGGATGATGGATTTGAACTCACGCAAAAAATGCTCATCATATTTATCGCAGTCCGTTACTGAAAACCCAAGAATAAAACATTTCTTTGGGTGGCTTTTTATAATCATATTCCAACAGCGACTCTGATGTTTCAATAATTTCTATAGCTTTTTGCAATACTCTTTCCTCGCTAATCCCAATCACATCTATTTCCACTTCATTTACAAGCGGCGAACGCTTCAGATTCTTTTCATTCAAATTCCGCTGTAAATCATAGTCTATGAGTCCGTTATTCGGACGATTTTTCATTATCAACGAATTTTTTCGGAGAAGGTTCTCTGCCCTTAGTTTCCCTCATAAAAAAATTGCATACTCCCCATGTCTCGAATGAATTTATTTATTCAAGTTATCTTTAATAATATACTTATATTTGTTTTAATCGTCTTGATTTACCCTTGGTACGACGATGCATTAATCAATTTGTTTATGTAAAAAGATA
>CAZVSW010000048.1:12013-12516 GCA_964630005.1 uncultured Ruminococcus sp.
TTTACAAGCGGCGGACGCTTAAGATTCCTTTCATTTAAATTCCGCTGTAAATCATAGTCTATTAGTCCATTATTCGGACGATTTTTCATTTGGGATACCAATTGTTCAATATCATAGCATATGAGCTTAAGTGTAATATAATTGTACCCCTTAAAAACAATCGGAATATCCCCTGTTCGTAAATCGTCTATATCCGAAGCTATCACATTTTTATATCCAAGTCTATGAAAACAAAAAAGCATCGCCACCTGATTTTCCCAACAAGTTCTTTCTTCAAGCTCACCCGACATTTCTTCTATACCGTCACGGGTATAAAATTCCGGTACCATCCATTGCTCTACACAGGTGGTTTTGTAATGATTCAGCAAGCTTTTCGCTAATGTGGACTTACCTATACCGCTTGTTCCGGTGATAAAAATAAAATCTTTCAAAGCTTTCTCCTTTCCTATATTGCAGAATAAAAAGACAATTATATTTTATATCATTAGATCCTTGCCAACTAG
>CAZVSW010000049.1:0-12505 GCA_964630005.1 uncultured Ruminococcus sp.
CGGCAATTTTCGACAGCAGATTGAGGAAGTACAACCGCTCTTCGGGGTCAAGTCCGGTCGTCGGCTCGTCGATGATGAGGACTTTCGGCGAACCGATCAGCGCCTGCGCGATACCTGCGCGGCGAAGCATACCGCCCGAATAGCTCTTCAGGTGCTTCTTTTCCTCACCCACCAAGCCGACCGTCTCGATCGCCTTTGTGATCTCTTCCTTGCGCTGTGCCTTGTCCTTGATGCCCTTCATGATGCAGACATAGTCGAGGAATTCGACGATGTTCAGGCGAGGCATAAGCTTGGTGCTTTGCGGTAAGTAGCCGAGCGAGGAACGGAACTCGTCCTTATTTTCATTCAGGTTCTTGCCGTCAAAGTACACTTCGCCGCCTGTCGCTTCCATAACGGTTGCGACGATGCGCATCAAGGTCGTTTTGCCCGCGCCGTTTCTGCCGATCAAGCCGAAGATGCCCTGCGGTATCTCGATATTGACGCTGTTCAGCGCCTTTTTCCTGCCGTGGTTATATATTTTTGTTAAGTTTTTGATCTCGATGCTCATAAGTCAATTCCTTTCGTAATTCAGATATTTAATCGCCTGAAACCTCGTGCAGCTTTTCGCGCCGCAGAAGCAGATAAGTCAAAACGAACAGTAAAACGGTAATTCCCGCAAACAGCAGACGGTTGTATGTCCAAAGGTTGGGTTCGCCCACCATATTCGGAATCGTATTGCCGAAGAAATAGCGCGAGATGAACGGATCGAATAATGCACTTCCGGCAGATACCGAGCCGCTTGCGATCGCTTCGCCGCTTTCCTTAAAGATAAACCACAAAAACAAACCGACCCCGACAGGGATATAACTGTTTTTGGTCAGCACCCTCGTGAACGCAAACACCGATATGAAAAACAGCGTCGTGACCGTTGCGGACAGGAACAAACACAGCTTGTAATGCTCCGGCACGACTAAAGGAAACGCAAAGCTTGCATTTGCAGACGGGATATACGGCGTGTAGCGCACCGATGCGATCAGCAGATACTCACACGAAAGAGCGCTCAGAATGATGACCGACAATTTTGTGAGAAACAGCTTTGTCGTACGCACACTGCATACCAACCCGAGTTCAATTTCATAGGGATCGCTAAGCAAAAATGCGATCGGGATCATTACAAGAAACGGAATCAGCATTTCAAGCAGTGCGACGAACGAAAATCCCCCGGGCGGTTCAAGCAGTGTAGTCGGTTTCCATACCTGCGTCAGAAACGCAAGCACGCCAAATATAAATGGGAGCAGATACCATTGTTTTTTCAGAGAATATTTAAAGAGCAAAACAACATTCTCCTTTCGGATAATCACGCAATGCGCTTGCGCTGGCGCAGATAGGAAATAACGTAAAACAATGCGAAAGAGGCGAAAATAATGCCAAACGCAAGCACTACGTCGGTCACGTTAAGCTGCGCCACATAAGATTCATAGCGGTCAGTGCCGTAATATTTGAAATAATCTGCGATTTTTTCGGGCAGACCGGGAAGCCACGCGAAGAGGTCGATACCGTATTCGAACATCAATTTCAAGCGGAATATATAGATCGTTACGAAGTACGCCACAATATATGCGACCCCGGTAATTGCGGACGCCAGGCTGGAACGGAACAGGTTGCCGATACCGAACGCAAGACCGACATAGAATATTACGCACGGGAATGCGGTCACAACGGAAAAGCATAACAAACGAACGGTAGAATCGGTGATATACGTCCAAAGGGTCATATCCTTCGGCAGGCTGCGAAGGGCGGTAAACAAATGGAAATTGAAGAATACGGCAAACAGTACGACGATGAAATTGACCGTCAGAATAGCCGCAAGCCTTGCGCTTAAATAGCAGCCGGACTTTACGCCGGAGGCTTTTTCAATTTCATAGAAATTGTCGCCGAAGTCGCGCTTTAAAACGATTGCCACCGTAGAGACGGTAAACAACGGCATGGCGTACAGGCAGACCTGCGCAAAAACGCAGTTGCGGATGTGCCCTATGTATTTATCATAGCTCCATGTCCAACGCGGGTCGAGGTCACCGATAGTCTCACCGGTCTCGATGAGATACGCCGAATAATTACCGCGGAACGCGCCGTATACGCATAAGCCGATCAAAAAGGCGAACATCAGCCAGAAGGTCGGGGAGCGAAGCATGTTTTTGATTGTATTTTTATATGTAGAACGAAACATTGGAATTTCCTTTCTTTTAACTGAATTTGGAGCGTGTTACGCCGTCGACGACGACGATGCCGCGTACATGGTCGCGAATGGCTTCGGGCCAGTCCTTGATCTTGTCTGTCTGCTGATAGGTGTGAAAACTATATCGGGGGTTGTCGTCGTCTTTTCCGCTCGGCTCGATATTCTGCGCCGTACCCGATTGGGAAATGGAGAATATCTCGCCGTTTTCGTCAAAGATGATCAGATATTGAATCCCCATGTCCAGACAGACATTGCTGTTGTTTTTTATGCTCACCCCGCCGAGCAGGGTGGGCAGTGTTTTTATCGTTGCATCCGCTCCGGGCGCATATCCTTGACGCAGACCCACAAACTCCGCCGTCAGCAATGCCGCCGGGCAGTCGCTGCTGTGCTTGCTCGTTTCGATCTTGTACTCGAACCGCTCAAACGCAAATCCCGGACGAAAGAGGAAGTACCGCTGATGCTTTGACGCGAATTCCTCAAAAGTTTTTGAATCCGTTCCCAGCTCTTTTCCGTTTTCATCGTAAAATATACCGTTTATAGTAACGGAATAGGCGCGGTCGGTAGTATTTTCCACCTGCAATATCATCAGATCGGTTTCATTGTAGGTATATTTGCGCTCCCTGACCACGATAACGCCGCCTGTGCTTTCTTCGCCCGGGGCAAATTCGCTTGTTTTCTCAAAGTGAATCGCGTACGGCTCGGCGGCAAGCTCTTTTGCGTTGCCGCAGCCGTAAAGAAAAACGATGCATAGTACGACCGTTAATAAGCATAAGATCGATCTCTTGCTTTTCATATCAGTCACCGTCTCTGGAAGCCACGTCTCTGAGGATCTCATCAGTCAAGCCTGCGTCAAGAAGCTCTATCACTTTGCCCTGCTCGTCGATCCAGCTGTAGACAAAGATGCCCGTCACATTTCCGCGAAACATTTCGGGCCATTCATCAAATGTTCCGTCTCCGTCCTGATCGGAAAAGTAAATAAAGTTGTCACGCGAAACACGGTCGTAATTGGGAATTCTGCTCGGGGCATTTATGTTATCCTTCAGTCCATCGTGATATACGCCGATGACCTGACCTGCTTCGTCGAACAAAATCATATACAGTATACCCGCAGAAAACATCTCTGATATATCATAGTCATTACGCGTAACCGCCACTAAGGCTTCAACCTTTATGTGAGAATCGGCGCGAGAGGGAGCAGCTTCGTTTTTCTCCAACCCCAAAAAGGTAGAAGAAATCTTTGTTTTCCAGCAATCCCCCTCGAACTCGGCGGTTTCTATGGTGTATGTAAACTTATCGAACGCCATTCCGGGACGGAAAAGGAAATACTTTTGCCAACCTGAAGCAAACTGATCCCATTCCTGCGTTTCTGTCATCAGCACGTTTCCGTCTTTGTCGAGATAGTTGCCGTGAATCGTCACGCTGTAGTGCTTATCCGTTTTGTTGGTGATATCAAGAATGGCAATGCTTACGTCCTTGTAAGGTCCGCTCTTACCCTTCGCGAGCTTTCTTTCCGCGTAGGTGTTGTAATCATATTTTGCCAGCTTCACCTCAAATCCATCCGACCGGTCGTCCCGGCTTTCGGACGGATCGCTTGTTCCGCTCGGGATGAAGTAGCTTTCTTCGTCATACGAAATATTCGCGCTCGGCGCTTCGACGTCGTTCGATGATCCGGAACACCCGCACAGTGCCATAAGACATATAATTGCTGCAATTGTTAAAGATAAGGCTTTTTTCATAGTGATTCTCCTTAGTTTATAATCGTTGTTGCGTTTTTCCAACTTCATATCGTTGGATGTTTTGGAATGCTTGTACATAAATATTATTTGTGTTTTACTATTCGAAAGCAGACATTCCTCTAATCAGTGCCAAGTCGCACATTACATATGATCTTTCAGTTTGCCTACCTCGTCGATCCAAGTTTGGACGATGATACCGGTCACATTTCCGCGAAACATTTCGGGCCATTCATCGAATTTTCCGCCTTTATCCGGATCGGCAAGGTAAATGCGGTATACCACCCCGTCATTATGCATTGGCAGAATGAAATCGCCCATGCCATTTTGATATACGCCTATGACCTGACCGTCTTCGTCAAACAAAATCAAATACTGAAAACCATGAGAAAACTGTTTTGATACATCCTCCTCATAACAAATGTTGCCCATTAAGCCTTCAACCCACATTTTAGGGTCGCCGGTACCGACCAATGGTGTATAGGCGATCTTATTTATTTTCTGCAAATTCAGAAATGTCTGAGAAATACCCGTTTTCCAACAATCTCCTTTGAATTCTTCGGTTTCTATGGTGTATGTAAACTTGTCGAACGCCATTTCGGGGCGGAACAGGAAATACTTTTGCCAACCGGCAGCAAACTGATCCCATTCCTGTGTTTCGGTTTTCAGCACCTTGCCGTCTTTATCGAGGTAAGAACCCTTAATCGTTACGCTGTAATGTTTATCTGTTTCGTTGGTGATATCAAGGATCGCAATGCTTACATCTTTGAAAGGTCCGTCCTCGCAATCATTCCCAAGCTTTTTTTCCGCGTAGTTGTTATAATCATACTTGGCAAGTTTTACCACGAAGCCGCCGCTTTGCTGTTCTGGCTGACTGGTTTCTAAAGAAGTATTGCTTTGTGTCGATTGGTTGTTATCTGCCGAACTTTCTGCCGTCATGTCGCTCGGTTCGGAAGTTTCGCCGCTACTTACAGCTTGGCTTTCTTCGTCTGACGGATCATCCCCACCGGGAATGATGTAACTTACTTCATCATACGAAATATTTGCACTCGGTGCATCAACACTTGCATCCGAACCCGATGTGTCGGGCTGATCGGTTGTACAAGCGCACAGCGCCAAAATGCAAAATATTGCGCATAAAATAAGGGATAAAAGTTTTTTCATAATATTTACTCCTTGTAAAGCTATTTCAGATGCTCTTCCAATTTGCCTGCCTCGTCGATCCAAGTGGTGACGACGATGCCGGTCACATTTCCGCGAAACATTTCAGGCCATTCGTCGAATTTTCCGCCTTCGTCCGGATCGGCAAAGTAAATGCAGTATGTCAGCCCATCATTATGCGTGGGCGGAATAAAATCGCTCATGCCTTCTTGATATACGCCGATGACCCGACCTGCTTCGTCAAACAAAACCAAATAATATAGACCATGAGAAAACTGTTTTGATATATCATAGTTATAGCGAATATTACCCATTAATCCTTCAACCCATACTATACCATTGCCCTGAACGCTCAATGCCGGATAGTCAATCCTATTTATTTTCTTCAAATTCAGAAAAGTCATGGAAATACCTGTTTTCCAGCAATCGCCTTTAAATTCTTTGGTTTCTATGGTGTATGTAAACTTATCAAAAGCCATTCCGGGGCGGAACAGGAAATGCTTTTGCCAACCGGCAGCAAACTGATCCCATTCCTGTGTTTCCGTTTTAAGCACCTTGCCGTCTTTGTCAAGATATTTGCCGTGGATCGTCACGCTGTAGTGTTTATCCGTTTCGTTGGTGATATCAAGGATGGCAATGCTTACATCTTTGTAAGGTCCGTCCTGAGTCAGATTCCCGAGCTTTTTTTCCGCGTAGTTGTTATAATCATACTTGGCAAGTTTTACCACGAAGCCGCCGCTTTGCTGTTCTGGCTGACTGGTTTCTAAAGAAGTATTGCTTTGTGTCGATTGGTTGTTATCTGCCGAACTTTCTGCCGTCATGTCGCTCGGTTCGGAAGTTTCGCCGCTACTTACAGCTTGGCTTTCTTCGTCTGACGGATCATCCCCACCGGGAATGATGTAACTTACTTCATCATACGAAATATTTGCACTCGGTGCATCAACACTTGCATCCGAACCCGATGTATCAGGCTTGTCGGTTGTGCAGGCGCACAGTGTTGCAAGACATAAAAGTGCTGCAAAGATTAAAGATAAAGTTTTTTTCATAGTAATTCTCCTAGCTTTATAACTATTGTTGGCTTTTCCCGACTGAAGTAATAATTGCTATACCCGTCACATCGCCTTTAAACTTTTACTGCTTTATAACCAACTATTTATTTGAAATTGAATCTATTACCAATACAATTTGGATATTCCCTTTCAATACATCTGGCCATACCAGATTTTCATCAGTAGTATAATAAATGGTAGATGTTCTATCGTTTTCCATATATGGCTCATACTCGGTTATTCCCAGTTGGGTTATGCTAAATATGTTGCCGTCATTTCCAATGGTGATTACCCTAAAAAAACCAGTTTGTAGTGTCTTATTTCCTTTATTTATTGTATTAACATTTACAACGATTGCCGGATAACGCTCATGGTCTCCTTGATTGACTAATTCCATTATAGACATCTGCTTTTCAATTAAAATGGGATTACTCACATCCAAATCAAACACAATACATTCACCGTTAAATTCTTTGGCTTCCAGTTCGTAAATAAAACTGTCAAATTTAATGTTCGGTTGAAACAAAAAATATTTTTGATAGCCGGAGGCGAACTGCTCCCATTCCTGCGTTTCGGTTTTCAAAACCTTGCCGTTGACATCAAGGTATGACGCTTTGATGGTTAAGCTGTAATTTTTATTGCTTGCGTTTTTGATGTCAAGAATCTCGACATTGCTGTTTTGATAAGCGTATGTTTTCGATTTGATTTCGAATCCGCCCGTTTGCTGCACGGGCGGCTGGCTTATTTCTGTTGATTGACTATTTTCAGTCGAAGTATTGCTTTCCGAAGAATCGTTGCTTTCCCCCGGCTTACTCGTTTCTCCGGGAATAAAGTAACTTACTTCATCATACGAAATATCTGCGCTCGATGCATCGACGCTTGTGTTCGAAGCCGATGTTTCAGGTTTATCTGTTGTGCAACCGCACAAGGCAGAAAGACAGAAAACTATTACAAGGATTGCGGATATAATTTTCTTCATGGTATTTTCTCCTTAGATTCAGTTGGTTTGTTCGGATTCGTCTTCTGGGGGCGGAGGCGGCGGTATCTCCTTAACATGTTCGGGGATAACGACCCCGCGAACCGGCTTTTTGAGTGCGTCGAGACCGTTTCCCGTCGCGCGGCAGATAACGAATCTCCATTCTTCATCATCGGTCGTGTCAGGCATATAGTAACTCATTGCGGACAGTCCGCCGATCGCGAGTAGCGTATCGTCTTCGCCGAACAGAATCAGATACCGTTCGCCGATAGCAAGCGGCTCGGAATCGGTGTTTTTTTCTTGTACACAGATATAGACGCCCTGCCGCGTTTCGTCCTTGTGATACTTTTCATAGTCGATCACAGAGCCCGCGAGCAGCCGCGTGATCTCGGCGGAATAGCCCGTCACAAGACAGTCTTTGTCGGTCTCTTCACACTCGATGCTGTATGAAAAGTATTCAAACTTATAGCTTGGCCAAAAGATAAAGTTTGTCTCATAATCCTTGGGTAAAGTTTCAAAAACCCTGCTGTCGCCGCCCACAGCGTCGCCCTCGTCGTCTGTATAGGTCGCGTTTACCGTAACAGACAGCGTTTTGCCGCTTTGGTTTTTCAAGGAAAGGATGACGAGGTTCGTGTCTTCATAGGCGTACTTTTTTGTTTTCACCAAAAACGACCCGTCCATAACTTCTTCCGTTCTGTCAAAAGAAGGAATCGTATTTTCAACCGGAACGGATGGATCTGACGCCGCACATCCGCACAGGAACACCGTACACAGAATCAGCGCTATCCATAGGGGTATGGCTTTTTTCATTTGTGACACCCCTCAACGCTTCACGCCGCCCAGAGCATAGATGTACGCATCCTCCAAAGAGGGCTGGGCGGGCTGAGACGCGGGCGTGATCGCCTCGTCGGCGACATAGCGCACCTGCGGCTTGCCGTCAACATAGGCGATCGAGGTGACGACGGCGTTCTTGCGCAGTGTCTCTTCGTCGCCGGGCTCGCCGACATGCAGCCAGGTCTTGTTTGCGATACGGTCGATGAATTCGCCCTTGTGACCGAGATATTTCACCTCGCCCAGCTCCAACACGCAGATATTGTTGCAGAGATGCTCGATATCGGCGGTGATATGGGTGGAAAAGATGATCGTGCGGTCGACGGCAATTTTCGACAGCAGATTGAGGAAGTACAACCGCTCTTCGGGGTCAAGTCCGGTCGTCGGCTCGTCGATGATGAGGACTTTCGGCGAACCGATCAGCGCCTGCGCGATACCTGCGCGGCGAAGCATACCGCCCGAATAGCTCTTCAGGTGCTTCTTTTCCTCACCCACCAAGCCGACCGTCTCGATCGCCTTTGTGATCTCTTCCTTGCGCTGTGCCTTGTCCTTGATGCCCTTCATGATGCAGACATAGTCGAGGAATTCGACGATGTTCAGGCGAGGCATAAGCTTGGTGCTTTGCGGTAAGTAGCCGAGCGAGGAACGGAACTCGTCCTTATTTTCATTCAGGTTCTTGCCGTCAAAGTACACTTCGCCGCCTGTCGCTTCCATAACGGTTGCGACGATGCGCATCAAGGTCGTTTTGCCCGCGCCGTTTCTGCCGATCAAGCCGAAGATGCCCTGCGGTATCTCGATATTGACGCTGTTCAGCGCCTTTTTCCTGCCGTGGTTATATATTTTTGTTAAGTTTTTGATCTCGATGCTCATAAGTCAATTCCTTTCGTAATTCAGATATTTAATCGCCTGAAACCTCGTGCAGCTTTTCGCGCCGCAGAAGCAGATAAGTCAAAACGAACAGTAAAACGGTAATTCCCGCAAACAGCAGACGGTTGTATGTCCAAAGGTTGGGTTCGCCCACCATATTCGGAATCGTATTGCCGAAGAAATAGCGCGAGATGAACGGATCGAATAATGCACTTCCGGCAGATACCGAGCCGCTTGCGATCGCTTCGCCGCTTTCCTTAAAGATAAACCACAAAAACAAACCGACCCCGACAGGGATATAACTGTTTTTGGTCAGCACCCTCGTGAACGCAAACACCGATATGAAAAACAGCGTCGTGACCGTTGCGGACAGGAACAAACACAGCTTGTAATGCTCCGGCACGACTAAAGGAAACGCAAAGCTTGCATTTGCAGACGGGATATACGGCGTGTAGCGCACCGATGCGATCAGCAGATACTCACACGAAAGAGCGCTCAGAATGATGACCGACAATTTTGTGAGAAACAGCTTTGTCGTACGCACGCCGCACACCAAGCCAAGCTCGATCTCATACGGATCGCTTAGCAGAAACGCAATTTGCAACACAACGAGGAATGGGATAAGCATTTCAAGCAGGGCGATGAACGAAAATCCCGCACCCGGTTCAAGCAGTGCCGTCGGTTTCCAGACCTGCGTTAAAAATGCAAGCACTCCGAGTATAACTGGGAACAGATACCATTGTTTTTTCAGAGAATATTTAAAAAGCAAAGCCGCATTCTCCCTTCATGACGATTACGCCGTACGCTTACGCTGGCGCAGATAGGAAAGAACATAAAATACGGCAAGGGAGAAGAAAATGATACCTAATGCAAGGACTACATCGGTCATGCTCAGATCTTTGACATAATTTTCATAGCGGTCAGTGCCGTAATACTTGAAGTAATCCGATACTTTTTGAGGAAGACCGGGAAGCCATGCGAACAGGTCAATGCCGTATTCGAACATCAATTTCAAACGGAACACGAGGTAGACTACGAAGTACGCCACAATATATGCGACCCCGGTAATTGCGGACGCCAGGCTGGAACGGAACAGATTGCCGATACCGAACGCAAGGCCGACATAGAAGATCACGCAGGGGAATGCAACAATCACAGAAAGGCGGAACAGTCTTACGGTTGAATCCAAAATATATGTTCCGAGCGTCATGTCCTTTACCATACTGCGGAGCGCAGTAAACAAATGGAAATTGAAGAACACTGCAAACAGTACAACGATAAAGTTGATCGTCAAAAGCGCTGCAAGTCTTGCGCTTAAATAGCAGCCCGATTTTACGCCGGAAGCTTTTTCGATCTCGTAAAAATTGTCATTGAAATCGCGTTTCAGAACGACCGCTACCGATGAAACGGCAAATAACGGCATGGCGTACAGGCAAACATTAGCGACAATACAGTTGCGGATATTTTGGATGTATTTGTCGTAACCGTATACCCAACGCGGATCGAGGTCACCGATAGTTTCACCGGTTTCCATCAGATAGGTAGAATATGAACCGCGGAACGCATTATAGACGCACAAGCCGATCAAAAAGACGAACATCAGCCAAAAAGTCGGGGAGCGAAGCATGTTTTTAATTGTGTTTTTATAGGTGGCACGAAACATATGTTATTACCTTTCTTTTAATTGAATTTGGAGCGCGTCACACCGTCGACGACGATAATACCGCGTACATGGTCGCGGATGGCTTCGGGCCAGTCCTTGATCTTATCGGTCTGCTGATAGACATTGAAGCTGTAATCGGGGCTGACAGCCGCTTCTCCGCTCGGTTCGATATTCTGCGCCGTGCCGGAGGTAGAAATAGAGAAGATCTCATCGTTTTCATCAAAAAGAATCAAGTATTGAATTCCGATGTCCAGACAAACGCTGCTGTTGTTTTTTATGATAACACCGCCCAATATGGCGGGCTGTGTCTTTGCTCCGCCTGTTCCGGGCGCATACCCTTCGCGCAGACCTGCGAACTCCGCCGTCAGCAATGCCGCCGGGCAGTCGCTGCTGTGTTTGGTCGTTTCAACCTTGTACTCAAACTTTTCAAACACGAACCCCGGCTGGAACAGGAAATACCGCTGATGCCTTGGCGCGAATTCCTCAAAGGTTTTAGAAGCTGTTCCCAGCTCTTCGCCGTTTTCATCGTAAAATGTGCCGCTGACGGTAACGGAATAGGCACGGTCGGTAGTGTTTTCCACTTGCAGGATCATCAGATCGGTTTCATGGTAGGAATATTTGCGCTCCCTGATCACGATCCCGCCGCCTGTGCTTTCTTCACCTGTCGGGGCAAATTCGCTCGTTTTTTCAAAGGGAATCGTGTACGGCTCAGAGGCAAGCTCTTTGGCAGCAGCGCAGCCGTAAAGCGAAACGATGCATAGGGCGACCATTAATAAACACAAAACTGTTTTTTTATTTTTCATAACTCTACCTCTTGCAGTTGGACTGTTATTGATCTCATATCATAGGGCATTTTTGAATGCTTGTAGGCAGAACACATGTGTTCTGCCTACAAGCATAGTTTGTGTTCTCAAAAACACATCTGATTTATATAAAGCAGCGGCTTGGAAATACACGCTATGTTTAAATACCCAAGCTGTATTGAATGTTTTAGGAGGAATCCAAATGAAAACATTCAAAACATAAGAATTGCGGATTCAGCATCCTTTAACTAACTTGCTCGCATGAAAGTCGAAAATTATGCGCGGTCTTCATAGCAATTATCCTCTTGACCGGGACCTGAACAAGCTTGGTAGTCAATTACACATATATCGTCTGCCCCCTTGTCACAGCCCGCATGATCTTCTTTCGTGCAAGAGTCGTAACCATATAATGTGCAAACAGCAGTGTCTATACTGGGGCAATAATCATATGCATCTGAGCCACATCTGTCTAATGCTTTTTTGGATAGTATTGCGTTGGTTCTCTCATTGTTAATGAGTTTGACTATTTTTTTCATAAGCAACCTCCTTTCACTGAATGTAACGCTTTCAGTGCTTTATAACTATTGTTGGCTTTTTCCGACTGAAGTAATAATTGCTATACCCGTCACATCGCCTTTAAAGGTTTTCGGCCATTCGCCCAGTTTGCCATCTTCGCTGTCGGTGTAGTATACATCCACCTGAGACTTTACCAGCGGTTCAAACGGACCCCAACCAAGCGGTTCTTCTCCCACAGAATATATGCCTACCACATTTTTATTTGCGTCGAACAGCAAGAAATATACCGGTCCGAATGTAATTGGAAACGGTGTATCGATCGTAGTTGTCATTTCTGCACCAATGCCTTCTACCCATTTGGGGTTTATAGTTCCGTATGCAGGATGAGCCGTCCTATCCACTTTTACCAATCTATTAAATACCATAGTGAAGCCGTTCTTCCAACATTCGCCATTGTATTCGGTCGTTTCTATGGTGTACTCAAACTTATCAAACGGCATACCCGGACGGAACAAAAAGTATTTTTGCAAACCGGATGCGAATTGATCCCACGACTGCGCTTCTGTCTTCAGCACTTTCCCGTTTTTGACGAGATATTTGCCGTGTATCGTCACGCTGTAGTTTTTATTCGTTTCGTTGGTGATATCAAGGAGCGCAATGCTGACATCACCATAATCAGTTCCGGAATGCC
>CAZVSW010000050.1:0-12391 GCA_964630005.1 uncultured Ruminococcus sp.
GGGAAGATGTGAGGAATAAGCTATGCAGGAAATATTCAAAGAACTGAATGAATCTCAGATAAAGGCTGTAACGGCAACCGAGGGGTATATTCGTGTCATTGCAGGCGCTGGTACGGGCAAGACAAAAGCCCTGACACACAGATATGCTTATCTGATAAACGAGCTTGGCATCTCTCCCTCCAATATCCTCTGCATTACCTTTACGAACAAAGCGGCAAACGAAATGAAAAAGCGTATCAAGCTCATGCTCGGCGAGGAATTCGATACGTCCTTTGTCGCCACGCTTCACTCGTTTTGTACGCGCATTCTGAGAGAAGAGATCACCAAGCTTTTCTATCCCGATAACTTCATTGTGCTTGACAATATCGATCAAAAGAAGATACTCGAAGAGGTTTATGATGAAATGGGCATCAAAATGGACACTGCGAGCTTCAAATTCATGATCGATCAGATAAGGTATTATAAAAATCTTATTACATATGTGGAATATCTTTCAAATCCCGATTTCGATTATTCCGCTCTTACCTCCGAAACGCAGTCTGATGAGATCATATTCCGATATATCAAGAAGCAACGCAAATATTTCGGGCTCGACTTTTTTGACCTTATCAACTTTACGATCTATCTGTTCAAAACCTATCCCGATGTGCTTCTCAAATGGCAGAAAAGGCTCTGCTATATTATGGTAGACGAATTTCAGGATATCACGGCGAAGGAATTCAAGCTGATACGCAGACTGTCGGAATATAACCGTAATCTGTTTGTCGTGGGCGATCCGGATCAGAACATATACGAATGGCGCGGAGCCAATATGGATGTGATCGTGAACTTTGAGGGATGGTTAAACAATGAATGCTTTGAAAACCAACTCGGCCTCAAGGCTCGGGACATCATTCTGAACAGGAATTACCGTTCTTCCACTCCGATTCTCAGCGTGGCGAATTCACTGATCGAAAAGAATCGCAACAGAGTTGAAAAACAGCTGTATACAGATACCGCAAGCGGCAACAAGGTTCAGTATCTTCACGCAAAGAACGATAAGGAAGAGATCAAATATATCTGTTCGCAGATCAAACAGCATGTCGTCGCTGGCGGCAAGTATTCGGATTTTGCCGTGCTGTACCGTTCAAATTATGTTTCGCGGTTCGTGGAGCAGGGATTTCTCGGCGAGAATATCCCTTATGTCGTTTACGGCGGCGTGGGATTTTACGAACGCGCCGAAATCAAGGACGTTCTTTCGTATATGCGTCTCGTGGATCATATCGACGACGATCTGTCTTTCAAAAGGATCATAAACGTTCCTCGCAGGAAAATGGGCAAGGTCAAATTGAAAGCGCTCGCCGATTACGCCGAGCGGAACAATATATCGCTTTATGAGGCGTTGAAGTCTCAGTGTGATGCCGAGATATTCAAGGGCAGCAAGGCAAAAGAATTTGTAGCCGCCATCGAAAAACTGCGCGGAAAGTCCGAAGAGCTGTCCGTTTCAGAGCTCTTGCAGCAAATTCTGATAGAGACGGGATATGAGCTTTATATCCGCGAGAGCGGAGATATCGAACGGCTGGATAACGTGACCGAGCTGCTCCGGAGCATCGTTACGCAGGAAAGCGAGTTCGGCGAGCATCTTTCGCTTTCCGCTTTTTTGCAAAACGTTACACTTCTTCGCGACAGCGACTTGGCTGATAAGAGCGACTGTGTAAAGATTATGACGATACACACCTCAAAAGGACTTGAATTTGACAGCGTTTTTCTGGTCGGTCTTACCGAGGGAATATTTCCGTCGGCGCGCAGTCTTGAAGAGAGAAAAAACGACGCCCTTGAGGAAGAGCGCCGACTTTGCTTTGTCGCGATAACGCGCGCAAGGGAAAAGCTTTATCTCACCGAGAGCGAGGGCTTTGGCGTAAAAGGTTTTTCAAAAGTTCCGTCAAGGTTCTTGTTTGATATCGACGACTCCTTGCTTGAACATATCGGAGAGATTCCCGAGGAGATCAAAGCGGAACACGGGATTGTCGCAAGAATGTTTGACAAAACCGAAACCGAAATATATAAGGTCGGCGACCAGATCCGCCACAAGGTTTTCGGCGAAGGTATTGTTGAGGATGTGGATGAACAAACGAAAACATATCACATTCGCTTTGTCAACGGCACAAAGCCGATCAATTTCGGCTATAACGGACTGAGCCATATTTTCTGAATTTCAGAGCGGGCGACAATGCGGCGCAGATGGTAGAAGAATGGTAAAATATTGTAACGGACTCTTGTGTTTTTTTGTGCTTTATGTTATAATTACGGCATGAATATTTCAGAGCGCCGGGCCGGCCGATGACTTGCGGCGGCCTGCCGCTCATTAAAATGTATTATGGAGGTTTTTGGCATGGAAATCAATGAAAAGTACTATGGTTTTACGATTACTGACAAAAAGGACGTTGCCGAACTGAACGCGGTAATGTATCGGTTTGCACACGACAGGACCGGCTTGGAGCTGGTGTGGCTTAAGCGTGACGAAGAAAACAAGACCTTTGGCATCGCATTTGAAACCCTTCCCGAGGATGATACCGGTGTGTTCCACATCCTGGAGCATTCCGTCCTCTGCGGTTCGGACAAATATCCGGTCAAAGAACCGTTTGTTGAGCTCATGAAAAGCTCTATGAACACATTCCTGAACGCGCTTACGTTCCCTGACAAAACGATGTATCCTATATCAAGTAAAAACGACAAGGACTTTATGAACCTGGTCGGCGTATACCTTGACGCAGTGTTCCATCCGCTTATATATAAAAAGCCCGAGATCTTCCGTCAGGAAGGCTGGCATCTCGAATTTGACGAAAACGGAAAACCGTCCTATAACGGCGTTGTATTCAACGAAATGAAAGGCGCTTTCTCCAACCCCGACGAGCTTTCCGAAACCGCGGTGACTCAGGCGCTCTTCCCCGATACACCCTACCGCTTTGTAAGCGGCGGTCATCCGGAGCATATCACCGATCTTACCTATGAGAACTTTATCGCGGCTCACCGCCGTTTCTATTCGCCTTCTAACGCGTACGCATTCCTTGACGGCGATCTGGATATTATGGCTGTGCTCAGCTTCATGGACGATGAGTATCTGAGCGGCTATGAAAGAACAGAGCGTATCGCTCCTCCCGCACATCAGAAACCCGTCAGCGCTCCCCTTACCGAAGTAAAATATGAAGTGGGCACTCCCGAAGAGGAGGTCGGTCGTTCGAGACTTATCATCGGTAACGTTATCGGCGACTATTCCACACGTGAAAAGAATGCCGCCATTCAGATCCTCGAAGAGATCCTTTGCGGCAACAACCAGGCGCCTCTTTGCAAGGCTGTTTTAAGCACAGGTCTTGCCGAAGACGTTATAATGAGCATCAATGACGAAGTGATGCAATCGTATGTAAAGCTTGAAGCAAGAAATATCCGTACCGAAAACGCCGAAAAGGTTGAAGAAGTCATCCGCGACGAGCTCAAGAGAATCGTCAAAGAGGGCATAGACCGCGAACAGCTGGCTGCCGCTCTTGCAAATATTCAGTTCAGAACCATGGAGCGCGACTTCGGCAGCTATCCTCAGGGACTTATATTTGGCTTCCAGATCATGGCAAGCTGGCTTTACGGCGGCGACCCTGCGGCAAATCTTGAAGTGGGCGGTCTGTTTGACGATCTGAAGCGCAAGGCTGACGAGGGCTATTTCGAACAGCTCATCGACGAAGTGCTTCTCAATAACCCCCATACCTGCAAGGTACTCCTCGTACCTTCCTGCGATCTTAAGGAAAAACGCCGCGAATCCGAAGAAGCGCGCCTTGCCAAGGTGATCGACGGTATCAGCGACGAAAGAAAACAGGAGCTTATCGCCGAACAGAAGCGCCTTACCGATTGGCAGACCTCTGAAGACACTCCCGAAGCGCTCGCCACAATGCCTACCCTCGCTATTTCCGACATAGATACAAAGCCGGCTGCGCTTCCTACCGAGATCGTCAATATTGACGGCGTTACTGTTTTGAAGCATCAGTTTGAAAACAACGGCATCAGCTACTTCAGAATGTATTTCGATGTTAACGGGCTTTCCGAAACCGAAATATCCGAGCTGAACTTCCTTACTGAGCTGTTTGGCAAGCTTGATACAGAAAAGTATACCGCCGAAAAGCTTGCAAATCTGACAAGAAAGACATTTGGCACACTGAGCTATTTTGTTGATTCATACGCCAAGGAAAATGAATCCGATAAGTGCGATATCAGACTCGGCGTCGCCTTCAGCACCCTTACAAAGGATGCGGCGGAGGCTGTTGAGCTCGCCGCTCATATAATGCTCAAAACCAAGCTTGACGACACGGACGGCATCACAAACATTCTCCGCCAGCGCCAGACCGAGCTTTATCAATACGTAGTTGCCGCAGGCGCTATGCCCGCGTTCGTCAGACTGTATGCGCAAAGCTCGTCACAGGGCGTTGTCAGCGAATGCAGCGGAGGTATCAAATATCAGCAGTGGCTCAAATCGATCGACACTTCCAAGGGCTTTGAATTCCTCGGCAAGCTCTTTAACGATGTTATCAGCCGCGACGGTCTGATCGTCAGTATCACCGGCGACGTTTCGGATAATACTATTGATGCGGTGAAGGCTGTTATCGGCGAATTCCCGAAGACTGCCGCAGTCAAGAAAGACGCGGTGATCAAGCCGTGGGGAATCGCTTACGAAGGTATCGCTATTCCTGCCGGAGTCTCATTTGCGACAATGGGCGCAAATATCACCTCCTTCGGCGGCTCATATAACGGCAGGCTTTCGCTCGCTTCGCATATTATCAGCCTTAACTATCTGTGGAACGTTATCCGTGTACAGGGCGGCGCGTACGGCACCGGCTTCCTGACACGCGCAACGGGATTCTGCGCCTGCTATTCGTTCCGCGATCCGTCTGCGGCGGCTTCGATAGAAAGCTTCCGTCATTCGGGCGAATTCCTTAAGAGCGCAATGGATTCGGGTATGGATCTCACCGGTTCTGTTATCGGTACGATCGCAGACATTTCACCCCTTCTTACTACCCGTATGAAGGGCGAAAACGCCGATGCGATGTATTTCAGAAACGTAAGCTATGAGGATATCTGCGCCCGCAGAAAGCAGCTGCTTGAAAGCACCTGCGAGGATATGGCAAAGACAGCGGAGATGATCGACGAACTGCTTAAAAACAGCGGTATCTGCGTTGTCGGCTCACGCGAGCAGCTTGAAGCCTGCAAAGATATCACTGACATTATTACTCTTTAATTTAATGGGCATAATAGAGGTGGACCGAAGATCGGTTCACCTCTGAATATGATCAGATCATCGAAACATAAGCAAAAAGCTTGCTTTTTGCTTATGTTTCGCGCACTTAGATTGCGCGAATTTTGATTATAATGGTATTCAGCACTTTGTCAGCAATCTGAGGTGAGCCGTATAAGGAACTAAATATGGTCATTAAAAAAATCGGTCTTGCCTTATTATACATAATCGCGGCTATCGTCACAAACGCTATTACGCGGCTTTTGGGTCTTAGCATCAATGGCGGAGGATCCGGTATTGGCTATTTTGATATTGTTATAATAAGTTTATTAATATGTGCGATCTCATATAATCTAAATCAAAGCCGAGAATAAAGGAATGGAATCTGAAGAAAAAGCAGTGTTTAACGACACGGTCAAGTCAAAAATTTCATTCATTGTTAAAACTGCGGATTTTAAGATCGAAGCTGTTTTGTATGTTGTTATCTGCGCGTCATATGTATTATGGGCGTTTATCAAAGTTGTAAAAGCATATGGAATCGATCACTTTTTTGCATATAAAATAAACATCTTGATGGTGTTTGTGGGCATAATAGTAATACCGTTATATATGGCAGGACTCAATTTATTTGTATGGTATAAAGCGTACAATAAATGTTACAAAACAAAGGTGTATTGATTCCGCTGAACAATTAAATCCCAAAAAGCGATTTTGATTATTTTCGAGATCGCTTTTGATATAAGAGGGTGCTTATCATGAAATCAAAGATATTTCAGACACTTCGCGATTACGGCATTGTTTTTGTCGGAAGCATTATTTACGCTCTGGCGTTCGACTGGCTGTACGCGCCCAATAATATCGTCACCGGCGGTTTTACCGGTCTGGCGCAGATAATTCATCACATCGTGCCGGCTGTTCCGGTCGGTATTCTTGTTATTGCGCTGAACATACCGCTTTTTATTGTCGGTGCAAAGCTGCGCGGCATGAAGCTCTTGTATTCATCGGCGTTTGCGATATTCTTCGGCTCGCTTTTTGTCGATATTCTTCCCAGATTCATTGAATTCAAGCCAATGGAGGATCAACTTCTTGCGGCGGTCTTCGGCGGTGTTCTGATGGGCTTTTCCATGGGTATACAGCTTTGGGTCGGGGCTACGACTGGCGGTACTGAGCTTTTGGCAAGCCTTTTGAAATTCAAATTCCGTCATATTCAGATCGGCAAGATCTGCTTTGCGATCGATCTTGCCGTTATTGCCATCTATACCTTTTCGTTTGGAGCGATCAATGCCGCGCTTTATGCGGTGATCGCCGTGTTCCTTAACAGTTCCGCCATTGATTCTGTCATATACGGCAGAAAAGACTCCAAGGTGGCTTATATAATTTCGTCAAAAGGCGAAGCGCTTATGGATGATCTCATAAAGCTCGAACTGGGCATAACGTCCGTATGCGTAAAGGGCGGCTTCAATAATGACGATAAGAAAATGCTCATCTGCGCATTCAAGCCGAGCAAGATAACTATGATAAAAAGCGCTGTTATAAAGATCGATCCGACGGCGTTTGTCATAGTGTGTGACGCGCACGACGTATTTGGCGAGGGCTTTGATCAGTGTACGCTGAACAGTCTGTGAATTAATAATATTTGAACGGAGACGATGATCTATGACACTTCAGCAGCTTCATTACGCTATTATAATATCGGAGACCGGCTCGCTCAACAAAGCGGCAGAGATACTGTATGTCGCTCAGCCGTCGCTCACCGGAGCGGTGAAGGAGCTTGAAAAGGAGCTGGGCATAAGAATATTCAACCGCAGCGGACACGGAGTATCGCTTACGAGCGACGGCATAGAATTCATCACATACGCCAGACAGGTATACTATCAGTATGAGGTATTGATGGGTCAGTACGGCAAGAACGGTAAGCGAAAGAAAAAGTTCGGCGTGTCGACACAGCATTATTCCTTTGCGATCAAGAGCTTTGTCGAGATGGTAAAGCATTTCAACACAGAGGAATATGAGTTTGCCATTCGTGAGACAAAAACAAAAGAGGTTATCGACGATGTGATAACCTCTAAAAGCGAGATCGGTATTATCTATCTGAGCGATTTTAACCGCAAGGCGATCGAAAAAATACTTCGGACCAATGATTTGGAATTCCACAAACTTATCGAATGCGATACATATGTTTATTTGTGGAAGGGGCATCCGCTTGCCGGACGCAAGTCGATCTCCTCTGCCGAGCTTAACGATTATCCGTGTCTGTCGTTCGAACAGGGTGCAAGCGGTTCGTTTTATTTTGCCGAAGAGGTTCTGAGCACCAATCAATATTCGCGTACCATAAAAGTAAGCGACAGAGCTACTATGCTCAATCTCATGATAGGGCTTGAGGGCTATACTCTGTGTTCGGGAATTATATGTGAGGAGCTGAACGGTTCTGATTATGTGGCGGTGCTCTTTGAACCGGACGAGAATACAGGTCCTTGCAAAATGGAAATAGGATATATAATAAAGAAAAATATCATACTCAGCAGCATGGGAGAGCTGTATGTCAAAGAGATCGACCGCTATCTTAACGGCGAGATCTAGAGCGTGTTCACACTAATGCAAAACGGGCATCTTTTGGCTGATTTTCCGTATAACTGCGTTGTTCGTCAGTTAAATACGTATAGTATTCGCCCTCCTCACGCCTTGTTCTACAAAAAATCCGCTCAAAATCTGCACATTTTTCATAGTGTGAACACGCTCTAAATAATTGTCAGAACCTCGTGCAGGTCGTGAATCTCAAAATCAGGCACTGCGGACGTGTCGTTTGCAGTACGGTTCGGATTGTACCAGCAGCTCGCTATGCCGGCTCGGTTTCCGCCGAGTATGTCGCTTGTCAGCGAATCGCCGATTATTAGTATTTTGCTTTTTGATGAGTACGTTATTTTGCTAAGTACAATATCAAAGAATTCTTTAGCCGGCTTTTCGTATCCAAGCTGTTCTGACAGGAATATTCCGTCCATCAGCTTGTCAAAGCCCGAATTTTTCAGTTTTTTCGTTTGCGCTATTATTGTTCCGTTTGACACGACGTATTGCTTTACTTTGTCTTTAAGTGAGGACACGATATCCTTGCTTTCGTCGCAGAATACTATCGTGTCGCCGAGCCGTATCTGATATACGGAGTTGAACTTTTCGGCAAGCGTGGTGTTCAGTCCTTCGCCGGCAAAGAACTCTTCAAAACGGCGTATCAGTATCTGCGGCTTTGTAAGCTCTCCGCGCTCAAGGAGCTTCCAGTATTTTTGGTTTATATCGGAATAGCGGCTGACCATTTCGTCGTTGCATTTTCCGAGACCGAACTCTTCAAAAAGAGCTTTGATCGCGGCTTTTTCGGCGGCTTTGAAGTCAAGCAGCGTACCGTCTACATCCCACAGTATTGTTTCGAAATTGTTCATGAATGGCACTCCTTTCGGGTGTATGTTGATCTATAAGGTGAAAAACATGGCTTTTGATTATAAAAAAGAATATAAAGAATTTTATATGCCTAAAAATATTCCTTCGGTAATTGAGCTTCCGCCGATGAACTATATTTCGGTGAAAGGGAAGGGCGACCCCAATGAAGAAGGCGGCGAATTCAAAAAGGCGATAGAAATGCTGTACTGCGTTGGATTTACGATAAAAATGAGCCGCAAGACGTCGTATAATATAGAAGGATATTTCGAATACGTCATGCCTCCGCTTGAGGGGCTCTGGAAGCAGGAGGGCAAACAGCTCGACATCGATTATAACCGTAAGGATGAGCTTGATTTTATCGCTATGATAAGGCTTCCCGACTTTGTTACCGAAAAAGATGTGGAATGGGCAATAGCCGAAGCATCTGAAAAGAAAAAACGCGATCTTTCGAAAGTCGGATTTATGCGGTATTGCGACGGTATATGCGTGCAGTGTATGCATATAGGGTCGTATGACAGCGAGCCGCAAACGATCGCGCTGATGCACGAACATGCTGCGGCAAACGGTTTTATAACCGATAACGGCGGTTCGCGTCTGCATCACGAGATATATCTGAGCGACCCGCGCCGCTGTGGGGAAGATAAGCTGAAGACCGTCATAAGACAGCCGGTAATAAAAATAATGTGATATGATGTCATAACGATACTATACCACGTTTTTCAGATAAAATCAAACATTAATTGAAGTGACCGAAATCGGAGCAGCGAAGTGAACGAAAATTGGTAGAAATAAACTTGAAAATATGAACGGCAAGTGCTATAATTCTTAATAGTTTATTGCGGTCATGAAATATAACGATCACGTGATTTTTTAGAGAGGAATCAATATGAAAATCAGAACATTAATGAAAAGCTTTACAGTGGGATCATTGATCTTGTTGGTAGTGGGTATTGTGATGCTTTCATCAACAATTAAGTCAAGCCACCTCTTGCAGCTCCTGAAGCCGTCGCACGATTTTGATTACGTGCTTGAAAACGGCATAAAAGAGGGCGACCACATAAAGGGTGAGATCTATTACAGCTACGGTTATTTTGCCAAAGAAGAAACCTATACCCAAAAGGGCAATTCGCGTACTCCGTCCAAGCTTTCGGGATATTATTACCTCATTCCCGCAGGTGATTACGGAATGGCGGCGCTTTATGTCAGAAAAGACGACAAAAATATTATGGAAGCCGTAACCGACGATACATATGCTTATATTCAAGGCGGCGATTTCCCTAAGAACTCATATAGCGTTAACGTCGTCGCGGTGAAGATGGAAAAGAAATCCGCCAATCTCACTAATCTCTTCAAAAAAGAGATCGCCGGTTTCGGCTATACCGATGAGGATATGGATGAATTCTTTAAATGTACCGACGGAACGTATCTTCTTCTGGAAGGTCCGGCAGATGTTTCGGTCGCTTATGTTTTCGGCGGCGTTTCGGTTCTTTTGATAGCTCTCGGGATATTCTTGTTCATCCGCGGCTATAAAAAGAGAAAGGCCTGGGAAGCTAAGCGCGCAGAAGAATGGACGCAGGTCTGATTAAGGAGAGGGTGTTTATATGGATTTCACTTGGTGGCAGGTATTACTGTTTTGGGCAGTCCTTATCGTTGCGGTATTTGCGTATGTTAAGATAAAAGAAAAAAGCGATCTTAAAAAAGCCGCTACGGGCGAAGATCAGGGACGGATCGTAGGAATATTTAAAACGTTGCTCCCCGAAACATGGGAAAATTATAAGATCGCCTTTGCCCATTGGGAAAAGACCGAATACCGCGGCCGAACCAGAATAACGCATTACTGGTCTTACGCCATTGCGTTTTCAAACGACGAGCTGTTTGTTGCGCCGCTTCTTTGCGAGGATCGTGAGATCAGATATAAAAACTGGTTCAGGATCACGGCTGACGATCTCGGAATGATCAACGCACGCGAAGACGGCAATTGGATGACGCTTTACGATAATGAGCAGAAGCCGTTTCTGACATTGCAGGTCGACGCGGAAAACACTAAAAGCGACAAGTATCATCCTGTCAACATTATTCAGCGCGAGGAGACCGACGCTTTCAAAGCGCTTGTGAGCAACTGGCTTAAGGAAGTCAACGGCAAAAAAGGCATTGAGGTAAGCGGAATTCCCGATTATCCGTTTAAGATCAAGAAAAAGAAAAAGAAAAAAGAATAAACCGTTTGCGGCGTTTGCCGCGTATGGCGATTCGTACAAAAGTTTCGGCATTTGGGTCTCTCAGAGCTCGTGAAAAAGTGTGTTTTCACGGGCTCTGTTTTTTTGCGGCGGGTTCTTTTGAAGGCGTAATGCAACATATAATTAACGGGTGATGTTGAATTATGATTTCTGCTGTGATAAAAATGCTTGCAGGCGCGTTCATGCTTATGCTGCGCGCGCAGGGAAGCGGTTCGTTCCCGCCTCCGCTTGATAAAAAAACAGAGCATGAGCTTTTTGTACGGGCAAGGGCGGGCGATAAGGAGGCAAGAAGCAAGCTTATAGAACACAATCTCAGGCTTGTCGCACATATTGTGAAAAAGTATTACACAACAAATAACGATCAGGACGATCTTATCTCGATAGGTACTATCGGACTGATAAAGGCTATTGATTCGTTCAACATTGATAACGGAGCGCGGTTCGCCACATATGCGGGAAAGTGTCTGCAAAATGAGATCCTGATGTATTTCCGCTCTCAGAAAAAGCAGAGCATGGAAAATTCTCTGAGCGACGCTGTAGATGTTGATAAGGACGGAAACCCGCTTACATATATGGATATTCTGTCGGTGGATGACGATATCGTCGATGAGATAGATCTGAAAATAAAATCGTCAAAGCTGTACCGTGCCATTTCGGAAAAGCTTGACGCGCGGGAGCGTACGGTGATAACGCTCAGATACGGTCTCGGAGGCGGAGAAGCATATGCGCAGAGGGAGGTCGCGGAGCGTCTCGGCATATCGCGCAGCTATGTAAGCAGAATAGAAAAGATCGCGCTTGCCAAAATAAAAGAAGCAATATCTTGACAGGATTGCTGACAATGTGCTGAATACAATTATGATCAGATTTCGCGCGATCTGTCCGCGAAATACGGGCGCTTCTCGATTTCAATGATTTGATTGCATTCAGAGGCGTAAACCCTGATGGCTTCCCCCTAACACCCTCCTTCCTTACGGAGACGGAAGAAAATTAGCAGATTGTCGGCAGTCTGTCTTGACAATATGTTCCGCAAATGCTACAATGAAGAAAAACGAAGAGGGTTACGGCGTAAAGCGCCTGATTCTCTTCGGAATCTTCTTTGAATGAGGGGACAATAATATGAAGATCACACAGCTCGAAGACGGTAAATTCAAGGTTACACTTGAACGATCTGCGGCGACCGATGACATGCGCGACGAGCGTCAGCCTTTTTTGAATGTTTTTTCACAGAGGGAATACGAGGCTGTCCTTTCCGAAAATGAGGATATCACTCCTCCTGCCGAGGTCGTTTATAAAAAGCGCGGCGGCGGCTCATATATCTACAGCAACAATCCCGAGATGCTTTCAAAAGCCGATGTAGGACAGGCTCTGCTCAGAAACAGCGGTCTTACCGGAGAATGCTTTTTCACGTACGAACATTCAAACCATACGGGAGAACCGTTTTTTCTTGGATATCAGCTTATAAATGAAGAAAATACGC
>CAZVSW010000051.1:0-12362 GCA_964630005.1 uncultured Ruminococcus sp.
GTCATAGCCGGCCGATCAGGGTCAGAGACATAGCTCTCGGTGTCTCCGTTGTGCCTTGAAGCGATAGCGCCCGCCCAAAACGCCATGGCGGATATAAGCAGCGTACTAACGACCATCACTGCCGCCACTTTTGCGCCGTTGCGGCGTTTTTTAGCAACAAAGTTACTGCCGTTCCATGAGTAGGTATAATCTCTGTTGTTTTGCATCACCGGCGTGCCCGGCTGTACGTTTTGAGTATTATAAGACGGAGCATCAGTGTCAGCCGCCGTTTTTACTTCTGCAAAATCGGCTTCCTGCTGTTCGCCCGGAGCGTCTGAAACTTCATTAGCACCGTTTTGAACAACGCTGTTTTCGTTAGCATCGTTATTATCTTCGTTATTTTCCGGAATACCGATATTTTTTTCGTTTTCGTTCATGACAATTATCCTTTCTTCAACCTTGCGGGAAGCTGTCTCCCGACCTTGTGACTGCATTATAATACCAAACGCTTAAAGAATGCTTAAAGCGGCAAAGAAAATTCAAATTCGGTAAATTCATTTTTCTTTGACTTACAGCTTATCTGTTCGCCGTGCATGTTGACATTGGTCTTGGCGATATAAAGCCCAAGACCGGTACCGGTTTTGTCAAGTCCGCGCGAACGGTCTGATTTATAGAATCTATCGAATATATTCGGAAGCTCGTCATTCGGAATACCCTCTCCGGTATTGCGTATGCGAATCCACGCTTTTTTGTCCTTTTTTTCTATTTCCACTGATATAAGTCCGTTTTCGGGCGTAAACTTGACCGCGTTATCCATAAGATTATAAAGCACCTGATGTACGGCGTCGGTATCTGCGGAAACGCTTATATCCTCATCATTATTGAATTCAATATTGATTTTCTTGTCGTCGATCTTCTTTTCAAATGAAAGAAGCACCTGACGCGCCTTTTCGCTGACATTGAAATGAGTTATATTAAGCTTTCTCTCCCCCGACTCCATGCGGCTGATTTCAAGCAAAGTATTTACCAATCGCGAAAGGCGTCTTACCTCGGTGGAGATCACTCCGAGATAATAATCATGCTTTTCTTCGGGTATGGTACCGTCGCGGATACCGTCGACAAATCCGGCTATCACGGTCATAGGGGTTCGCAGGTCATGCGAAACATTGCCGAGGAAGGTGTTTCTGTTTTCCTCGTTCTTTTCAAGCACTGCCGCCATGTTGTTGAACGCTTCGGCAAGCTCGGCAACTTCGTCCTGACCGGAAACATAAACTCTTTCGCCGAAATTGCCGCAGGCGAACGACTTTGCCGCCTGCGAAAGCTTTTTCAGCGGATCGATAATGCGCTGAGAAATGATATATACCGTGACCAATGCCGCAAGAAGTATCCATGCGCTGGCAAGCAATATCGTTCGTATCATTGCGCCGTAAAGGCTTTTATCCTGTGCCGATGTGGACGATACGACTATTATTCCCTCAAGCGAGTCTTTAGATACCACGGTAGTTATATCGTTCAGGCGGTTGACCTGAAAGGTATTTTCAATGTTCGAAACAGCGAATTTTGAAGGGTCGGCAGCGGCCGACGCCACGGTTGACGGCGTCATAAACGCCGAGCCGGCGTTATAGCTTTTGTCGCTTGTCGCAAGCAGCGTTCCGTCTGAAGCGACCAGATATATGTCAGAATCCGAAAGGGAAGCATATCCCAGAAGCTCCGTCAATATCTCCGCATTATGGGAAGATACAATATCCGGAAGACCGCTGCCGTATTCGATAGAAATGTACGTTTTCATCGATATCGAAACGCTTTCCGCCGCCTTTGACATGATAGCCCGCTTAGAATTTATCGAATAGTTGGTCATCATGGTCGAGACCGTGAACACCAACAACATGAACGCCATTGCGATAAGCAGCGCAAACGAAGTCATATATTTTGTAAATACGCTTTTAAACATATTTATTATCTGTCTCCTCATTGCAGAACATGTCAACACAATCAAATGCGCAGATATTAAGCAGATATTTTGTTGAACGGTGATGTTATAGCAAAAATCTGCCATTAGTGCGCGTTTGCAGCTTGTGTGAACACGCTTTGATATCAATAATACTATACATGATATTTGTTGCTTTTTCAAGAGATTAAGAATAATAATTTTTTCGTCGGAAAAAGATTGCTTTTCTCAGCGAGATGTTGTATAATTGGAGTATTATAGACGGAGTGTAATACATGGATAACAACAAATATATTTCAATAAAACGCCGGCTTTTTTCAAAGCTGTATTCTAATCTCAACAGTATGCAGCAAAAGGCCGTCTTCACCGTTAACGGACCGCTGCTTGTTCTCGCCGGAGCAGGAAGCGGAAAGACCACCGTACTGGTCAACCGTATCTCACAAATAATCCGTTTCGGGAACGCGTACGCTGACGAAACAGTTCCCGATAACGCAGAAAATATTACACGCGAAATGGAACGACTTTATGTCGAAGGCTCAAAGGAAGAAATATCCGAGTTTCTGAAAGAAACGGCTGTCTCGCCCGCAAGACCGTATAACGTTCTGTGCATCACCTTCACAAACAAGGCCGCCAACGAATTCAAGGAACGTCTTGCAAAGCTTCTCGGCGAAGAATCATCGCAGATATGGGCGGGCACATTCCATTCCATCTGTGTGCGCATCCTCAGAAGCTGCATCGATAAAATCGGCTTTTCGAATTCCTTTACGATATATGATTCAGACGACACCAAAAAGCTCATCACTCAGATAATGAAAGATCTGCATATCGACGAAAAGGTGCTCCCCGTCAAATCAGTAATCCACGCCATTTCAAATGCAAAAGAAGACGGAATGCTTCCCGATGATTACATCGCAGGCATAAAGAGCGGAAATCTTCGCGCCCAGCATATCGGCTCAGTATATTCCGAATATCAAAAACGGCTTTCGGCGGCAAGCGCCCTTGACTTTGACGATATTATTCTCTATACCCTTATCGTTTTTTCAAAATTCCCCGATGTTCTTGAACAGTATCGCAGGAGATTCAGATATATTCTTGTCGACGAGTATCAAGACACCAACCCGTCGCAGAATCAGCTCGTTCTGATGCTCGGCAAAGGCAGTGGTAACGTATGCGTTGTCGGCGACGACGATCAGTCGATTTACAGCTTCAGAGGCGCAACTGTCGAAAACATACTGAATTTCGACACCTCGTTCCACGATCTCACTACTATAAAGCTTGAACAGAATTACCGCTCGACAAAGAATATACTTTCGGCGGCCAACGCAGTGATCGCTAACAACCAGGGCAGAAAAGGCAAAGAGCTTTGGACAGACGGCGATGAGGGAGAAAAAATCTCGGTACGCTGTGTTTATACCCAGTCGGAAGAAAGCGATTTTATCGTATCTACCATAAACGCGCTCGTTGCCGCAAAGAAATACCGTTTCCGCGATTTTGCGGTCCTTTACCGCGTGAACGCGCTTGCAAACTCTGTTGAAAACGCCTTTTCAAGGAAGCGCATTCCATATCGCATCTACGGCGGCATACGCTTCTTTGAACGCAAGGAGATCAAGGATATCGTGGCATACCTTTCCGTTATTGCCAACCCTTCCGATAATATCAGACTCCGCCGTATCATCAATGTCCCCAAAAGGCAGATCGGCGACACCACATTTGAAACGCTTTCTGCAATAGCATCGGAAAAAGGAGTGCCCGTTTTTGACATAGTTGAAAACGCCTCAATGTACTCCGCGCTTTCCCGCAGTGCCATCAAGCTCAAAGAATTTGCAAAGCTTATCCGCGAGCTACAGGAATACGCCGCGTATCACACCGTACCGCAGATCGTCGACGAAGTCGTCGCCAGAGTAAAATACAAAGAAATGCTTGTGGATATGGACGAGATCGACAAGGTCGAGCTTGTCACAGAGCTTACCTCAAGTGCGGTGCTTTATAACGACTCGACTCCCGAACCTTCGCTGAACGGCTTCCTTGAGGATATCGCTTTGGTCTCCGACACGGATAACTACGACGAAAACACCGACGCAGTAACTCTCATGACCGTCCACTCCGCGAAAGGGCTTGAATTCCCCATCGTCTTCATCCCCGGCTTTGAGGAAGGCGTATTCCCCAGCCAGATGTCGATCGCCGAAGGCAATATGGAAGAAGAACGCCGTCTTGCCTACGTTGCGATAACAAGGGCAAAAAAACAGCTATACATAACATATACGCAAAACCGCCTGCTTTACGGCGCTTCATCGGCTTCAATTCCGTCAACATTTCTCGGAGAGATACCCGACGAGCTGAAAGACTTCACCCCTCCCGAACCCAGGCGCACCGAAGAAACTCCAATAAAGAAATACGAACACAAAAAGCCCGTCGATTTCGTGAAACAAAAAGAAGCACGCACAGAGCCCGCTTCCAAATACGATTTCAAGGGCGGCGACAGGATCAGACACCGCATTTTCGGCGAAGGCACTATACTGTCCGTCGAACCGATGGGCGGGGACATGCTTATTGAAGTCAAATTCAATTCAGGCGTCACCAAAAAGCTCATGGCTTCATTTGCAAAGCTTGAAAAAATATAAATTTATAATAAAGAGGTACAACTCATGGCTCAGATCAAACCATTCCGTCCGCTTCGCTATACTTCAAAAGCGGGAGATATAAAAGTAAACGTCTGCCCTCCTTACGATATCATATCGCCGGAGCAGCGCGAAGAGCTTATTAAGAAAAGCGAATACAACCTTATCCGTCTGGAGCTTCCGGTCGGCGAAGATAAATATAACGAAGCAGGCAAACTTCTGAAACAATGGATTGCAGACGGCATTATCGCCCGCGACACAGAAGACGGCATCTTCGTTTATGAAGAGGAATTCGATGTTTCGGGAAAGCATTATATCTTTAACGGCATAGTCTGCCTTTGCAAGACCTATGATTTTTCGGAAAAAGTTGTTTTGCCGCACGAGGAAACTCTTTCCAAGGCAAAGCAGGATCGCTTTGACCTCATGTGCGCGACCTACTGCAATTTTTCATCTGTATACTCTCTCTATCTTGACGAAATGGGACGTGTCAAAGCCGTCACCGACCGCAAAAGAAGCGAAGACCCGATCGTCTGCTTTACAGACGGCGACGGCGTTACGCACCGTCTTTGGAAGATAACCGACAAGAACGATCTTGATGACTTGGTCAATATCTTCGCAGATAAACAGCTCTTTATCGCAGACGGTCACCACAGATTTGAAACCGGCGGACGCTTCAACAGACATTGCATGGAAAACAACATAACAGACGCTGACAGCGGCTTTATCATGATGACACTTGTGGATATGGATAACGACGGTCTTGTTATCTTCCCCACTCACAGACTGATATACGATATGCCCGTTGACGCAGACGCGCTTTGCGAAAAAGCCTCGGAATGGTTCGATATCACTTCCCACAATGATATAAATGATGTTGAAAATGTATTGGCTTCCCATGCCGACAGGCATGCTTATGCCCTTTACACGGGGGGAGGTGTATATCGGCTGCTTGTCTCACGAGATACAGCCGGTATGGTAGAAGCACCCGATCGCTCCGACGCTTACCGTTCCCTTGACGTAACCGTACTTCATACCCTGCTTTTGGAGCAGATACTCGGTATCGACAAGGAGAACATGGCTCAGCAGAAGAATCTTCACTACACACGCAGCATTTCAGAGGCAATTTCCGACGTTGATAACGGAAAAGCTTCCGCCGCTTTCATCCTCAACCCGACAAAGATCCACGAAATAAAGGAAGTGGCTCTCGCCGGAGATAAGATGCCTCAGAAATCTACATATTTTTATCCCAAGCTCGTTACCGGTCTTGTGATGAATCAAATTAAAGAGATCTGAAAGGACACTGTCAAAGTGAAAGAACTTGATAAAAAATACAACCCGCGCAATTTTGAAGATAAGCTCTATGCCAATTGGTGCGAAAAGGGCTACTTCACCCCTAAAAAGGACAGCGGCAAAACGCCGTTTACGATCGTAATACCGCCCCCCAATGTTACCGGTCAGCTCCATCTCGGACACGCGCTTGACGAAACGCTTCAGGATATTATTATCCGCTTTAAGAGAATGCAGGGCTTTGACGCACTTTGGGTTCCCGGCACAGACCACGCCGGCATCGCAACCCAGATCAAGATCGAAGAAACCCTTCGCAAGGAAGAAGGTCTTACACGCTATGACCTCGGCCGCGAAAAATTCCTTGAACGCGTCTGGGCATGGAAAGAACAGTACGGCAGCCGCATTATAAGCCAGCTCAAAAAGCTCGGCTCGTCCTGCGACTGGACTCGCGAACGCTTTACCATGGATGAAGGTTGCTCCAAGGCAGTTAAAGAGGTTTTTGTAAATCTGTATGAAAAAGGTCTCATCTACCGCGGACACAAAATCATCAACTGGTGTCCCAAATGCACAACCGCCCTTTCCGATGCAGAGGTTGAATATGAAGAGCATGAAGGACATTTCTGGCATATTCGCTATCCTATCAAGGACAGCGACGAATACGTTATTATAGCTACAACGCGTCCCGAAACACTGCTCGGCGATACTGCCGTTGCGGTAAATCCCGACGACGAGCGCTATAAGCACTTAGTGGGCAAAACACTGATCCTGCCCCTCGTTGGCAGAGAGATACCCGTTATCGCCGACGATTACGTCGATAAGGACTTCGGCACAGGCTGTGTTAAGATCACGCCTGCTCACGACCCCAACGACTTCCTCGTCGGTCAACGCCACAACCTCGAACAGATACGCGTCATGAACGACGATGCAACGATCAACCATTTCGGCGGAAAATATCAGGGTCTCGACCGCTATGAAGCGAGAAAGCAAATGATTGCCGACCTTGATGAACAAGGCTACCTTGTCAAGGTCGAAGGATGCCGTCATAACGTAGGTCAGTGCTACCGCTGCGCTACTGTTGTTGAACCCATTACCTCCGAACAATGGTTTGTTAAAATGGAACCTCTTGCTGTTCCTGCTGTTGAAGCGGTTAAGGACGGCACGATTAAATTCATTCCCGAACGTCTCGGAAAGGTATATCTCAACTGGATGAACAATGTCCATGACTGGTGCATTTCAAGACAGCTCTGGTGGGGTCACCGTATACCGGCATATTACTGCGACGCCTGCGGCGAGATGGTGGTTTCAAAAACCGACGTTCACACCTGTCCCAAGTGCGGAGCGCCCATGAGACAGGAAGACGACGTGCTTGACACTTGGTTTTCTTCGGCGCTGTGGCCTTTCTCCACACTCGGATGGCCCGAAAATACCGATGATTTCAACCATTTCTATCCCACAAGCGTGCTTGTTACAGGCTATGATATAATTTTCTTCTGGGTCGCGAGAATGATATTCTCCGGTCTCGAGCATACCGGAAAAGCGCCCTTCGGAACAGTAGTATTCCACGGTCTTATCCGCGATTCGCAGGGCAGAAAAATGTCCAAGTCTCTCGGCAACGGCATTGACCCGCTCGAAGTTATCGATCAGTACGGTGCGGATGCACTGAGATTTACTCTTGCAACCGGCAACAGCCCCGGAAACGACATGCGCTTCTCTTCCGAACGCGTTGAGGCAAGCCGTAACTTTGCAAACAAGATCTGGAACGCCACGCGCTTTGCAATGATGAATCTTGATGACGACGTCAAGCTTCATAAGCCCGCCGCCGACGGTCTTATGCCCGAGGATAAATGGCTGCTTACGATGTATAACCGCCTTGTAAGCGAGGTTACCGAAAACCTTGAAAAATATGAACTCGGCATTGCCGTCTCAAAGCTTTATGACTTTATTTGGGACGTACTCTGCGACTGGTATATCGAACTGATCAAGCCCCGTCTTTCCGATAAAGGAAGCGCCTCGAACCGCAAGGCTCAGGAGGTTTTGGTGTATGTTATCTCACACACCATGGAGCTTTTACATCCGTTCATGCCGTTTATCACAGAAGAAATATGGCAAACGCTTCCGCACGACGGCGAAAGCATAGTTATTGCCGAATATCCGAAGTATGACGACGAACTTAATTTCCCGGCTGATGAGCTCAACGTTTCGGCGCTCATCGCCACTATCAAAGCCGTCAGAACATGCCGCTCCGACCGCAATGTTCCTCCGTCACGCAAGACCCATATTTATGTTAAGACTGACAGCCCCGAGCTGTTCATGTCCAGCGAGCGTTACTTCACTTCCCTTGCATCCGCCACCGGAATCGAAGTGATCACAGATGAGTCTGCGCTTCCGAGCTGTGTTCAGGCAGTAACCGATAAAGCTGTTTTGTATATTCCCACCGGCGAAATGGTCGACCCCGCCGAGGAAAAAGCACGTTTGGAAAAAGAGCTGGCAAAAGCCGAAAAGGACATTCAGATCATCGGCGGTAAGCTCGGCAACGCTTCATTCGTTGAAAAAGCTCCCGCGGCCGTTGTTGAAGCGGAACGCGCAAAGCTCGCCAAAGCTCAGGCTGTCCGTGAAAACGTTATCGAAGCTCTGAAGGCATATAACTGATGAAAAAACAAATGCGCGCATGGGCACGCTCGATTCTCGGCAATCTGGGCGTCTCATGCGACGCAAGCGACATTATATCTGAAATGCCCGAATTCCGTGCGGCAAAAACGGTTTTTACCTATGTTTCATGCGGCGCTGAGCCCAGAACCGACGGGATAATACGTTTATCGCTGTCACTCGGTAAAACTCTCGCCGTGCCGCGATGCATCGCAAGCGGCATAATGGAAGCGGTAATAATAAAAAGCGAGGACGCGCTTACGTGCGGAAAATACGGCATCCCCGAGCCGCAAAAAGGCGAAGTACTGCCTTTTTCAAAGATAGATTTTGCAGTTATTCCCTGCCTCTGCGCAGACAGATCCGCAAATCGTTTGGGGCACGGCGGTGGATACTACGACCGGTTTTTATCCGATTTCGGCGGATTTTCATTGCTGCTATGCCGCAAAGAGCTTGAAGCAGAGGAAATACCTCTCGAAGAGCACGACCGCCCTGCAAATAAAGTCATTTTCATATAAAAGCAAAATTAAAGTGGCTGAGCCCAAAATGTTTTATCAAACATTTTGAACTCAGCCACTTGTTTTTTATTGATCACAAAAATTGAGCACCGCTTAGAGAAAGAGGAGTTCGGTGAGCGTTCAAAAACGAAGCTTTTGTGGAGCGGCGGCAAGCGCGAGCAGGAAAGGGGTTTTATATGGGAAAACGCAGTTTGCCCCTATAAAAATTTAAAACAGTCCGGTTATTTTTCCGTTGTCGTCAACGTCAATTCTGAGGGCCGCAGGCGACTTAGGAAGCCCCGGCATTGTCATAATATCGCCGGTAAGCGCCACTATAAAGCCTGCGCCGGCAGAAGCGCGCACGTTTCTGACAGTGACTTCAAAATCTTCCGGCGCGCCAAGCTTTGTCGCATCGTCAGAAAAGCTGTACTGCGTTTTCGACATGCAGATAGGCAGTCCGCCGTACCCAAGCTCTGTAAGCCGCTTGATCTGCTTTTTTGCGTCGTTTGTGAAATTGACTCCGCTTCCGCCATATATGCGCTTGACGATAGCGGCAATTTTATCCTCAATTGAAGCATCAAGCTCATATGAAAACGAAAAGTCGTTTTGCTGTTCGCAAAGCCTAACCACCTCTTCAGCCAACTCAACACCGCCGTTACCGCCGTTTGCCCATACGGTAGAAAGTCTGACATTTACGCCAAGAGCGCGGCATTTATCTATAACCAGCTGAATCTCAGCATCAGTATCGGTCGGGAAACGGTTTACGGCGACCACAGCAGGAAGCTTATAAACATTTTTGATGTTAGAAACATGGCGGAGAAGGTTTGGTATTCCCTTTTCGAGCGCCGCAAGGTCTTCGCTGTTCAGTTCGGTCTTGGCAAGTCCACCATGCATTTTGAGCGCGCGCACAGTGGCAACGATAACAACCGCATCGGGCTCCAGACCCGCTGTACGGCACTTGATATCAAGGAATTTTTCTGCGCCGAGGTCAGCGCCGAATCCCGCTTCCGTTACAGCATAATCGCCCATCTTCAAAGCCAGGCGGGTAGCCATTACCGAGTTACATCCATGTGCGATATTGGCGAAAGGACCGCCGTGAACGAACGCCGGAGTTCCCTCAAGCGTTTGAACAAGGTTGGGCTTAAGCGCATCCTTTAAAAGCGCCGCCATTGCTCCCACTGCGCCGATATCACCCGCCGTAACAGGCTCGTCTGTGTAAGTATATCCGACAACGATTCTCGCAAGGCGGGCTTTAAGATCGCTGATCGACTCAGAAAGGCAGAATACCGCCATGATTTCAGAAGCGACGGTGATATCAAAACCGTCCTCACGAGGCACGCCGTTTGCCTTGCCGCCCATGCCGTCAATGACGAATCTGAGCTGACGATCGTTCATGTCAACACAGCGTTTCCACGTAATGCGTCTCGGATCGATATTAAGCGCGTTGCCCTGCTGGATGTGATTATCGAGCATTGCCGCAAGAAGATTATTCGCCGCGCCTATAGCGTGGAAATCCCCGGTGAAATGCAGGTTTATATCCTCCATAGGCGCAACCTGCGCATATCCGCCGCCGGCGGCGCCGCCTTTTACGCCGAACACCGGACCGAGCGACGGTTCACGCAGTGCAACCACTGCGTTTTTACCGATCTTTCTGAGTCCGTCGGCGAGCCCTATTGTCGTCGTGGTCTTTCCTTCTCCGGCAGGAGTAGGCGTGATCGCGGTAACAAGAATGAGCTTGCCGTTTGAATTTTTGCAGTCCTTCAAAAGCGAAGGCTCTATTTTTGCCTTATATCTGCCGTAATGCTCAAGATATTTTTCATCAATTCCCGCCTTGGCGGCAATCTCGTCAATGTTCTTAAGCTTTGTTGCCTGAGCTATTTCAATATCCGATAAAAATGCCATTTCGGTATTCTCCTATTTGAAATACTTTGTCGCCGATTCAAAAAGCTTCATATCATAATCACCGGGCACATTCACATAAAGACCGTTGCCCTTACGCTCCGAGTGACCCATTTTGCCAAAAACTCTTCCGTCAGGCGATAGAATTCCCTCCACAGCGGCGGTACTGCCGTTGGGGTTAAAGTGTATATCCATTGTAGGTTGATCATCAAGATCAACATACTGGGTCATGATCTGTCCGTTTGCCGCGAGCTGTGACACCAGAGCGCTTGAAGCAATAAACTTGCCTTCGCCGTGCGAGATCGGCACGCTGAACACATCGCCGACATTTACCGATGAGAGCCACGGCGATTTTACGGAAGCGACGCGTACACGTACTATACGCGACTGGTGGCGTCCTATATCGTTGTAGGTGAGGGTGGGACAGCTGTCGTCTGTATCGATTATCTTGCCGTAAGGCACAAGTCCGAGCTTGATAAGGGCCTGGAATCCGTTGCATATACCGCCCATAAGTCCGTCACGGTTGTCAAGCAGTTCGGCTATCTGTTCCTTTACCGCGGCATTGCGGAAGAAAGCGGTAATAAATTTACCTGAACCGTCCGGCTCGTCGCCGCCCGAAAATCCGCCGGGCACAAACACGATCTGACTGTTTTTACAGCGGTCGGCAAAGGCTTCGACAGACCTTGCAACATCATCTGCGGCAGTGTTTCTGATAACGAATATATCAGCCTTCGCTCCGGCATCTTCAAACGCGCGAGCCGTATCATATTCACAGTTAGTGCCGGGGAATACCGGTATCAAAACGGTCGGGCGCGCGCTCTTTACAGCACAGCTGACGCTGTGACGCGACTCAAAGCTATATACCTCAGGCTTAGTGTTAGACGTTTTTATATTGCAGCTGTAAACGGACTCAAGCTTGTTTTCGTAAATGCTTTGAAGCGCTTCCAGCCCGATGCATTCGTCTTTATATGAAATAGCTCTCTTTTCGGTGGTTCTTCCAAGCGATACCGCGCCGATAACGTCCGCATCTTCTGCAAGTTCAAGGATAAACGAACCGTAATTATAAGCAAAAATTTCAGAAACCGTCACATCTGAAGCATATTCAAAACCGATTCCGTTGCCGAAGCACATTTTCATGACGCCTTCGGCGATGCCGCCGTATACCGGTGTATAAGCGGCAACAGCCTTGCCGCTTGAGAGAAGCTCATGAACGATGCGGTAATTCTTTTCAAGCGAAGAAGCGGTCGGAAGACCGTTTTCATCATAGCACGGAGCAAGCCATATGACCTTGTGCCCTGCCTCTTTGAATTCGGGCGAGGTCACTTCAGATGTTTTGCCGGTAGTAACGGCAAAAGAGACCAACGTAGGAGGAACATCTATGTTTTCAAATGTTCCGCTCATCGAATCCTTGCCGCCGATCGCACCGCATCCGAGGTCGATCTGAGCCTTAAATGCGCCGAGCAGTGCCGCCATGGGCTGACCCCAACGCTT
>CAZVSW010000052.1:0-12029 GCA_964630005.1 uncultured Ruminococcus sp.
TTCTTCGAGAATATTTTCCGAAGCTTCGGAAAGCTCCTGCGGGAGCGTGATGGAAAAGCCATTTACCACAGACGCCAACGCGGACAAGCCTTTCACATGCCTTTTTTGAACCGAAGCGCCGCCGCAAATCATGGACGAGCAATATATTATGTCGCCGGCATATGTTGAAAACGGCTTATTATGCGCGCTGAGATGTGGAATGTCGCGTAGCATCAGCGCTTTACCGGGCTCTATTCCTTTGGGAAAGGCATCAAAGGCCGATCCGATCATCGGAATCGACGTGTTGAACTGTGCTATCTCCGTGTTTATTATAGTATTGAGGTAGGAAAGATCAAACATGTTAAACCTCCGTACAAATGAGATTTTCTCCGTCATTTCCCGTTACTTTACAAAAAATGTAGCTTCCGGGCTCAGCGTCTGAGCTTACACGCGCCGTTAAAAATGTATTTGTGTGTCCGAGTGCGACGCCGTCGGTCTGTTTTTCAACCAAAACCTCCACCACAGAGGAATCATACGATTCCAGTATGCCGCGCCTCAGCTTTGAAGACAGTGCGATGATCTCTTCGTTGCGTCTTCTTCTCACCGCAACATCAACGGCGGGGGTCAGGGTTATCGCGTCCGTATACGGACGTTCAGAGTATGGAAATGCATGGACATGAGACATATTATGGCGCGCAATGAATTCCATAGTCTCGTGATGCTCTTCATCTGTTTCGGTCGGGAAGCCGGATATTATATCAGCTGTAATAAGTATATCCGGTATTTTGTTTTTCAGTGCTATCATGCGTTCGTCCGCCTTTTTCTTGCTGTAAGGACGGCGCATAAGATTTAAGATACGATTGCAACCGGATTGAAGCGAGATGTGTACATGATGGCAAAACTTCGGATTATTCGCGACGGCGTCAATAAACTCATCTGTCAGACAATTCGGGTTGAGCGAGCCGATGCGTATACGGCGAATTCCGTCAATTGATGAGATTCTGTTTATCAGCTCGTGAAGCGGAATGTCGTCGTAGTCGGAAACTTCGATCCCTGTCAGGATCACTTCTGATACTCCGGCTTTAACGAGCCGCTCGGCTTCGGAATATATGTTGTCGGCGTTCCGGGAAAATGATCTGCCGCGCAGATAGGGAATAATGCAGTACGAGCATTTGCCGTTGCAGCCGTCCTGTATTTTTATAAAGGCGCGGTAACGATCAGCCGGCAGTGAATTATCTGTACAAATACCGTATTCCTCATAGCCGTCCGTATGACTGTAACGGTCGCCGATAATACCTTCGGCGATGAGCGGTATCAACTCTTTCTGTTTGCATCCGCCGATATAATAAACGCCGTCAATGTTTTCACATTTTTTTGAGATCAGCTCCGCGTAGCATCCTGTCACGATAACCTTCGCGGAAAACTGCTTGGCGCGTGAAATCAGATTGCGGCTTTTCTTTTCGCTTTCAGCGGTGACGGCGCATGTGTTTATAACGCAGACGTCGCTCTTGTCACCGTACGGTACAACCGCATAGTCACGCTTTTTGAAAAGTTCTTTGAGCGCCTGCTCTTCATATTGATTGACTCGGCAACCGAGTGCATAAAATGATACTGTTTTCATTGGGATTCTTCCTTAATCATGTTCAGGGCGTCGAGATAGCGATCTTCCGGTATCATCGAATTGACTGCATCGATAAAAGCGTTTGAAGTCAGGCTTGATGGAAGCCCCAACTCGGACGCAAGCCGCCGACGTAGCTCGGAGCTGCCGTCTCTGCCGCTCAATCCGTCGGCAAAGAGCCTGCTTTTGGTAAGATAGCAAGTTGTTTCAGCGGCACTTTCATACGCGGAAAGCAGCTTGATGAGCGTCTTTTCATCAATTCCTTCAACCCCGAGCAGTCCTTCCTTTGAAGGTCTGCTTTTTCTTTTTTCTTTGCCTTTGACTAAAGGGGTATATAGATTGATTATCTCGCCTTTTATATAACATTTCAGCTTCGAGCGGATAAACGAACCGGCTTTATCGCTGTCGGTTAGGATTATCACACCTTTTTCGGCATATTTTCTTAATAGATTCTGCTTGTCCTTGCTGTTAAAAAACGAAAAACCGTCAAGCGTGACAATTGGCGATGAAACGATAGATGAAATCTTGATCTTATCGTATTTCCCCTCTACAATGATGGGGTATTTTAAATTGATCTTATTCATATTTTGTTGATTTCGCAAAACAAAAGTTCGAGCTGTGTGTATTGATCACCTGAATATGATTTCAGCTTTTTATCCACCTTGTTACACGCTTCGATTATTCGGCTGAGCGATTTTACACTTATTTTCGAAGTGGATGCAAGAGTTCGGCGATACAGCCAATCGGGCATTCCGATGGCACTGCGCGTTGCCGCTGCGTCCTTTTTTTCTATGAACGCTGTTTTTACATACAGCATGTCGCAGAAATTCTTCGCCACAGTACCCATGATGAGCTCCGGGGCAACTCCGGTAAAAGCAAAGTTTTGCATTATCGCACGAGTTTTAGACGCGTTATGTTCAACAACAGAAGCGGCGAGGTCGAAAAACTGATAATCATTATTGGGACAGCAGACAAATTCAACGTCTGCCGTCGTGACATTTCTTCCTTTGCAATAGGAAGAAAGTTTTTCGATCTCTCCGTGCAAAACGGTCATTTCATTTCCGCAGTATGCCGGGAGAAATTCTATAGCATCCTGATTGGCAGAGACGCCGTTTGACGCAAAGTGCTTGCCTATCCAGTTATATAGCTTAGGACCGCTTTCTTTTGCAAACTCGACGCATAGCCCATTTGCGGAGGACGCTACAGAATCGAGAAGCGCCGCATAGGCGGACTTGTCTTTTTTCTTTTTGTACGCGGCGCAGTCGACATCTCCCGCACGGAAAGAAAATATCAGAATGATACCGTCAGGGATATCATCGCAGATATCGCACAGATCTGACAGAAGAGTTTTGTTTGAAAGTGGCAGACCGTTTATCAGTATCGACTTATATTCGCACATAAACGGGGGCGCGTCGATCGCATCCTGTAGCGCGTCAACTGTTATTGTTTCGTCATTGAAAACAACGGTGTTGAATTCAGGCGTAGGGCTTTTTTCTGTATAATCGAGAAGCTTTTTCAGATAATATGATTTTGTGTATTCTTCATCGCCGAAAAATGCGTACACACCGTCGGGAGTTTTGTTTTTAAGTTTTTCTTTGAGCTTGTCAAGACTCATTGACTTTCACCTCTATTTTTCCGTCTTTGGAAAGACGCGCTTCAACGATCGTTCCGTAATAAAGAATGTTGCTATAAGCAGCAAACCGTTCGGGAAGATCGATGCCTGACGGCGTGTATATGTTTGGTATTCGCATTAACTTAGCAAACGACTCGCTGTCTTCATAAGGAAGACGGTTAATGACTATATCGCTGATGTTGTTCATATCACTAAGATCGCCGTTTTGTGTGACAGCAAAGGCGTTGTTGTCGGAAAACAGACAAATATTTTTCGCATCAACGTAAAGCAGTGCGTCCCCGGAAGACAATTCAAGGAATGGACTGTCGATTATTTCACATCCGCTGTTAATAGCGGTGATGATAGAATCGTATGAATCGAGCTCGTCGATCGGAAGACCTACGTTTAAGAGCATAAGCTTTTTCGCGTTAAGTCGGTTTACTGCATATGAAATCTCGCTTGCGGTGTCATTGTCATATTCGGTGACAACATAGATATCGATGTCGGTTATGTTTTGGCTGTAAATAAACGTCGTGTCAAGACCGGCGCCGCAATCAATATATATTTTTTCGCCGCCGATCATTGCAATAACGGAAGAACCGTTATAGGAGCATTTATAAGCTATTCCTGTCGTCGTCTGCACATTTTTATTTAATATATAACATCCGGAAGAGAGAACCGATGTTATTAAAACAAAAGCAAGGCAAAACGCGGTCTTTCTTATTTTGTCTTTTGAAAAGAATATTATGAGAATTGTCACAACCGCAATTACCGCTGCCGTAGTTGCAAAGAAATTGCCGTTTGGAATAACAAGTCTGAAGCCGGTACTCATTCTCTCACATATGAAATCAAATGAATCTATGAGAAATACGATCGGCTGTTTAAGTATTGGAATAATCGGGATATGAAGCGCTCCGAACAATGCGGCGATCAATGCAAGCGGCAGGAGCGGAGTGAAAATGATGCTCAGCCATATATTCGAAAAAATTAACATTAAGGATATCACGTCAAATGACAAAAATACAAATGGCAGAGTAAATGCAAAGCATCCGATCGATATTATAACGGGAAGAACGAGAAATCCGAACAGGAAAGACTTGATTTTCTTTTTATTGCCGCCGTATGTAAACGTGTTTGCCGTGTATATAGCGCCGAATGTAGCTGAAAACGAAAGCTGTAAGCTTACTGAGGCAAACGAATATGGATTGTGAAGCAGCAAAACTCCGAGGGCGAGGAACAGCGATGTTATCGAGTCGGATTCAGACATTGCAAGCTGTACCGCGATGATGACGAGCAGCATTATGACCGAACGCATTACCGATGGCGAAAAACCAACGACGAAACCATATAACAATGCAAGTAAAGCCGAAAGCGTACCGCGAACATGCTTACTGACGTTGAAGTACTTAAGCAGGCTCATAAAAATCATGACAACGCAGGTGACATGAAGACCGGAAACAGAAAAGTATGCCGCCGCGCCTGCAATACGGTACATATCATATCGTTCTGCGCTCAGATCGGTCTTATCGTTAAGTGTAATGGCTTTGATAAAATCGGAATGCTGTTTTTCAAAAGAGGATTCAAGCGCTTTGATAACGTTCGATCTGAATGTATATATCGGTCCGGTATCGGTATTAATGACAGAAAAGTCATAGGAGGAAGCATATAGCTTGACTCCGGAGGAAATCATTGAGGACTTCGAACCTGCAAATCGCAGTTTACCTGAAAAAGCTACGGTATCACCGACAGATGCATCTGAATCTGTGTAAACACGAAGCAACGTGCCTTTCGGAACGTTTGCGGTGCTTGAAATCACCGAAATGTCATAGCTGTTGGTTGAGACCGATACAACAGTGCCGGTTTGGCCGCCCGTCTTTCCGTCGTATACGGAATAGGGAATTACAAAAATGTTTCTGTAAAACAACAGGAAGACCGCGCCTATTATGGGAATCAAGGCAAAAAGTGCAGCGCGCGTAATGTTTTGCTTGAAAAAACGTACTGTGCATAATAGTATACACAGTACGCTGACCGCAAGAAGGCATAGCAAAACAATTGCTCCATCGGAATATTCAGCAATAATGATTCCGATAAGAAACAGTGTCACACCAATTGCAAGCAGTCTGTTTTTCAGCAAAAGTTAATCATCCTTTATTTTTTCTTGGGGAAAAACAGGGGAAGCGGTTCAAGATAAATAAGATCGTCGCGGTCGGCAGCCTCGCCTTCTGCGAGAATGCACATCTTACCGGTAATAATGCCGCCAGCACTGTTAACAAGTTGTTCAACGGCACTCAGGCTTTCGCCGGTGCTTATAACGTCATCGATAATAACTACGCGCTTGCCGTTCATGGCGTCTCTGTCCGCGCCGTCGATATAAAGCCGCTGAACGTTTTCTGTTGTGATGGATTTTACTTCAACCGAGTGGATATCCTTCATATAAAGCTTGGGGGCTTTACGCGCGATAAGATAGCGGCTGTTGTTCATGATACGCGCCATCTCATAAGCGAGCGGGATTCCCTTGGATTCAGCCGTAATGAGAATATCGCAGGGGGGAAGCTTCTGCACAAGAGCTTCGGCACAGGCGCGTGTGATTTCCACATCGCCGAAGATAACGAACCCGGCAATATAGAGCGAATCGTTGACCTTGCATACCGGAAGCTGTCTGCGGCAACCTGCGATCGTCATGGGATGATAGTGGTATGTTTCAGGATCGATAATTTTACTAAACATGATCAGATCTCCTCAGTTAAACTGTGGGCTCAAGGCGATCTGCGAGCTGTTTACCGCCAAGGATGTGAAAATGAAGGTGGTGAACGCTCTGTCTGCCGTCATTGCCGCAGTTAGTGATAACTCTGTAACCGTTTTTGAGACCGAGCTCAGCGGCAACGACAGGTATCGCTTTGATAACTTGAGAAATGGTATCGATGTTGTCATCGCAGGCATCGTTTATTGATTCGATGTGCTGTTTGGGAACGACCAGCACATGAACGGGGGCGTTAGGGTTGATGTCTTTGAATGCATAGACATAGTCGTTTTCAAACACTTTTGCCGAAGGTATTTCACCTGCAACGATTTTACAAAAAAGACAGTCCATATTAATTCTCCTTGAATCATATATATTCCCGATTCGGTACGCTTCCAAAATGGAAGGCATACCGAATCAGATTTTATACGCTTATTTTTTCAGCTGTGAGGCGATTATTTCATTTACCGCCGCCATTGCATCATCAAGCTTTTCGGGGTTCTTGCCGCCGCTCGAAGCGTTGTCGGGTCTGCCTCCGCCGCCTCCTCCGCAAATCGGCGAGATCTGAGAGAGAAGCTTGCCGGCATGAGCTCCTTTAGCAACTGCGCTCTTTGTACAGCCCGAAACAAATGTGACCTTGCCGTCGTTCACTGTAGCCAAAACGCAGATTCCGCTTTCGCATTTGGAAAGCACGTCGTCTGCCGCTGTGCGGAGTGCGTCAACCGGAAGACCTGCAAAGGAACATTTGATGACCTTGACGCCGTCGATTATTTCTGCGGCATCAATGCAGTCGCTTATTTTTGCGAGCGCTGCCGCTGCATTAGCCGCATCAAGAGCCTTTTTATAGCCCTTCATTTCAGCCATAACGGCTTCCGCGCGCTTAGGCAGCTCGGCGGGAGAAGTTGCTTTGAGTACATTCTGAGCTTCGGCGATGATCTTTTTATCTTCATTGATCGAAGCGAGCACATTGTGACCTGTGATTGCCTCGATACGTCTTACGCCTGCGGCAACAGATGATTCGGAAACGATTTTAAACAAACCTGCCTGAGCGGTATTTTTGAGGTGAGTACCGCCGCAGAGCTCTTTTGAAAAGTCGCCCATTTTTACAACGCGGACCGTTTCGCCGTATTTTTCACCGAACAGAGCCATCGCGCCGCTCTTTTTGGCGTCTTCAATAGACATAACATCGGTGACAACGTCCATGCTTGAAAAGATCGCGTTATTGACCAGTTTTTCGACTTCTGCTATCTCATCAGCGTTTAGAGCCTGATAATGTGTAAAGTCGAATCTTGCGCGATGCTCGTCAACATAAGAACCGGACTGCTCGACATGAGTGCCGAGAACCTTACGAAGCGCCGCCTGAAGAAGATGAACAGAGGAATGGTTGCGCGCGATAGCCGCTCTTCTTTCGACGTCGACTGTAGCGTGAGCTTTACCGAGGGCGATCTCTCCGTTAACCATCTTGCCGATATGAACGATCTGATGGTTGGCGGTCTTTTTTGTGTCTTCGACCTTGAAAACTCCACTTGCGGTTTCGATAACGCCGGTATCGCCGACCTGACCGCCCGATTCGGCATAGAAAGGCGTTTCGGAAAGAACGATGGTTGCTTTGGGTTCTACACCGTTCATCATATCGCCGGAGATAACAGACTGAAGTTCGTTATCCTTGATGATAGCAAGTATTTCCGTGTCGCAGTCGGTCTTTTCATAGCCCACGAATGCGGTAGTGAGGTTTTTATCGATGAGGTCGCCGTTTTCGTCGCTCCAGCCGAAATCGCCGAGCGTTGCACGTGCGTCGCGTGCTTTTTGCTTCTGCTTTTTCATAAGAGCGGTGAATCCCTCTTCGTCTATTTCAATGCCTTTTTCTTCTGTCAGCTCACGGGTAAGATCGATAGGGAAGCCGAATGTATCATAAAGCTTGAAGACATCAGCTCCGGGAAGCAGTTTTTCGCCTTTGCTTTCGATATCTGCGAGCATCTTTTCAAGGATAGCGAGACCGGAATCAAGCGTCTGGCTGAAGCGTTCTTCTTCAACCGCGATCGTTTTCTTAATGAAATCGCGTCTTTCCAAAAGTTCAGGATAAGCAGAGCAGTTTTCGTTAATAACTGTCTCGCAGAGCTCGGCAAGGAAGATACCCTTGTGTCCGAGCAGTCTGCCGTGTCTTGCGGCTCTGCGCAGTACTCTGCGGAGAATGTAGCCCCTTCCTTCATTGGAGGGAAGAACGCCGTCGCTTATAAGGAAGGTCGCTGTGCGGATATGGTCGGTAATAACGCGGAGAGAAACGTCCTGATCAGAGGAAGAGCCATGGTATTCGACGCCCATCATCTTACTGAGGGTAAGCATGATGTTTCTGATCGTATCAACTTCAAAAAGGTTACCTACATCCTGCATAACACACGCAAGACGTTCAAGTCCCATGCCGGTGTCGATATTGGGATGAGCGAGTCTTGTGTAGTTGCCGTTACCGTCGCCGTCGAACTGAGTGAACACAATGTTCCATATTTCAATAAAGCGGTCGCAGCTGCATCCGAATTTGCAATCGGGCTTACCGCAGCCGTACTTGGGACCGCGGTCATAATGGATCTCGCTGTCAGGTCCGCAGGGGCCTGCGCCGATCTCCCAGAAATTGTCTTCCTTGCCCATGCGGAAAATACGTTCTGAGGGAACTCCGATCTTTTTCCAGATCTCTTCTGCCTCGTCGTCGTTTTCGTATATCGTGATATAGAGTTTATCTTCAGGTATTCCGAGCACCTTGGTGAGGAATTCCCAAGCCCACGGAATGGCTTCTTCTTTGAAATAATCTCCGAAAGAGAAGTTGCCGAGCATTTCAAAAAACGTGCCGTGGCGCGCCGTTTTTCCAACGTTGTCGATGTCAAGAGTGCGGACGCACTTCTGACAGGTAGTGATTCTTTTGCGCGGGGGAACAAGCTCACCGGTAAAATAACGCTTGAGCGGCGCCATTCCGGCGTTTATAAGTAAAAGTGAATTATCGTTCTGAGGAACGAGCGGGAATGATTTGAGACGGAGATGACCCTTGCTTTCGAAAAAGGAAAGGTATTTCTCCCTGAGCTCTGTCAAAGATAGCTTTTCCATAATATTTCAGTATTCCTTTCAAGCCATAAAACTACACTATATATTATATCCCTTGCCCGAAAAAAGTCAAGTAGTATTGTCTGTGATATTGACTTATTTATTTGTTTGTGGTAAAATCATAGTACAATAACAAAAATAAGGATGGATAATGTGATGGATAAAAAGACCCTTGCATCGTACAGACAGTTTTATCATGACCGTCTTTTGAACGATTGCATTCCTTTTTGGATGAACAGTGATCTTATCGACCGTAAATACGGCGGATATATCACCAACGTTGACCGCGAAGGAAAATGCTATAACGAGGACAAATCCGTTTGGTTTCAGGGCAGATGCCTCTGGACCTTTTCAACCCTCTGCCGTATGTACGGTATCAGAGACGAATGGATGGAAGCCGCAAAAATAGGCAAAGACTTCCTTGAAAAATACTGCGTTGACACAGACGGAAGAATGTTCTTTACCGTAACGCGCGACGGTAAGCCTCTGCGCAAGCGCCGCTATATGTTCTCTGAAAGCTTTTATGTCGTCTCTATGGCTGAATACGGCGCTCTTACCGGCGACCGCGACGCTATTGAAAAGGCTGAAAAATGCTTTGAAATGATGCTTACGCTGTATCGTACTCCCGAAAACGATCCGTTTAAGTGCACTCCCAAGACCTGCGCCGCTACACGTCAGGACAGAGCGTCTGCCGTACCTATGGTGCTTGTCTCTTCTGCACAGCTTCTCAGACGTTGCGACCCCGCAAAAGCTGATTATTATACCGCGATCACAAATGAAATGGTTGATTCTATCATCAAGTATCACTACAAAGAAGACCGCCACTGTGTGCTTGAATGCGTAGGTCCTAACGGCGAATTTATAGACACTCCCGCCGGACGCTGCATAAACCCCGGTCATTCTATCGAAAACAGCTGGTTCCTTATGAACGAGGCTATCTATTCAGGTAATAAAGAGCTTCTTCAGAAAGCCCTCAACATTCTCGACTGGTCTCTTGAATGGGGCTGGGATAAGCAGTTCGGCGGCTTTATTTACTTCACCGACTGCGACGGCAGACCGCCCGAACAGCTTGAATGGGATATGAAGCTTTGGTGGGTTCATGACGAGGTTCTCATTTCCACACTTCTTGCATATCAGCTCACAGGTGATGAAAAGTATTTCAAATGGTTTGAAAGAACTCACGATTATGCTTTCGGTCATTTCGCTGATAAAGAATACGGCGAATGGTACGGTTACCTGCATCGCGACGGCACTGTAAGCCATACTCAGAAGGGCTCTATGTGGAAAGGACCGTTCCATTTCCCGAGAATGCTCATGTTCTGTGAAACACTTCTCGACAGACTCGAAAAGGGCGAAAAGGCCGGCACGCTTCTTTAATCTGAAAATATTTTATCGGAGAAACCGCCCGGTTTCTCCGATTTTTTTGAAAAAATGTAAAAAAGTACTTGCAATGAGGGGGAAAACGTGATATAATACTTGTCGCGCTAATGGCGCAATACACACATCGTTTAGCCGGCACGGGTCTCGCCTTGATGCGTAGTCGCCGGAAATTTCAAAAAACGATGGCGGGAAAACCCGGAAGGAGCAATTATTATGTCAGTTATCTCCATGAAACAGCTTCTTGAAGCAGGCGTTCACTTCGGACACCAGACAAGAAGATGGAATCCGAAAATGGCTGAGTACATTTTCACCGAAAGAAACGGAATTTACATCATCGATCTTCAGAAGACCGTTAAAAAGGTTGAAGAAGCTTATATGTTCATCCGTGATATCTCCATGAACGGCGGTTCTGTACTTTTTGTCGGTACAAAGAAGCAGGCTCAGGACGCTATCAAAGAAGAAGCCCTCAGATGCGAAATGTACTATGTAAACGCTCGTTGGCTCGGCGGTATGCTTACCAACTTCAAGACCATCAAAAAGTCCATTCAGAAGCTCAACAACCTTAACAAGATGGCAGAAGACGGTACTTTCGATCTTCTCACCAAAAAGGAAGTTGCCGCTCTTCAGAAGCAGATGGCAGACCTTGAAAAGAACCTCGGCGGTATCAAGGATATGAAGACTCTTCCTGCCGCAATCTTCGTTGTTGACCCCAAAAAGGAATGCAACGCTGTTGACGAAGCAAGAAAGCTCGGCATTCCCGTTGTTTCTATCGTTGATACAAACTGCGACCCTGATATCATTGACTATGTTATCCCCGGCAATGACGACGCTATCAGAGCTATCAAGCTCATCGCTTCCGTAATGGCAGATGCCGTCATCGAAGGCAAGCAGGGCGAACAGTTCACCGATTCTTCTGTTGAAAGCGCAGAAAACGCTGAAGCAGAAGCAGAAAAAGTTGAAGAAAAAGAATAATTTCGGAGGTATACCATGGCTAACATTCCCGCAAAAGACGTAATGGCTCTCAGAGCAAAGACCGGCGTAGGCATGATGGAGTGCAAGAAAGCACTTGTCGAAGCTGAAGGTAATTTTGACGAGGCAGTCAAGATTCTTCGTGAAAAGGGTCTTCAGGTTGCCGGCAAAAAGGCCGAAAGAATTGCCGCTGAGGGTGTTGTTGATATTTATCAGGCAGATGGCGTTACAGCAATGGTTGAAGTTAACGCTGAAACCGACTTCGTTGCTAACAATGCAACCTTCAGAGAATTCGTTAAGCAGATTCTCGTTACTATTGTAAAGAACAAGCCGGCTGACGTTGCCGCTCTTCTCGCTCTTAAGCTTGACGGCAGCGAACACACTGTTGAAGAAGAAGTCAAGGATAAGATCTTCACCATCGGCGAAAACATTTCCGTAAGACGTTTTGTTCTTGTTGACGGCACTACCGGCACTTATATTCACGGCGGCGGAAGCGCAGGCGTTGTTGCTAAGTTCGAAACCACAAACGGCATTGAAGCAAAGCCCGAATTTGCTGAGTATGCAAAGAATATCTGCATGCAGATCGCTGCAATGAACCCCACTTATGTTTGCAAGCATTGCGTTCCTCAGAGCGTTCTTGA
>CAZVSW010000053.1:0-11754 GCA_964630005.1 uncultured Ruminococcus sp.
GGTCCCGGCATGGTCAAGGCAGCATACTCCTCCGGTAAGCCCGCTGTAGGCGTCGGCGCAGGTAACACCCCCGCGATCATCGACGAGTCCGCAGACGTTGTTCTTGCCGTCAACTCCATAATCCATTCCAAGACCTTTGACAACGGCATGATCTGCGCTCCTGAGCAGTCCTGCATTGCCGTCGGCAAGATCTATAACGCAGTTAAGAAGGAATTCGCTGCACGCGGATGCTACTTCCTCAAGCCCGATGAGCTTGACAAGGTACGCAAGACCATCCTTATAAACGGCGCTCTCAACGCAAAGATCGTCGGTCAGTCCGCTCACACCATCGCAGTTCTCGCAGGTGTTGAAGTTCCCGAAACCGCAAAGATCCTCATAGGCGAGGTCGAAAGTGTTGAGCTTTCCGAAGAGTTTGCACATGAGAAGCTCTCTCCCGTGCTCGCTCTTTACCACGCAACCGATATCCAGGATGCGTTTGCAAAGGCAGAACACCTTATCGCAGACGGCGGCTACGGTCACACATCTTCAATTTATCTGAACCCCATCACCGAGCAGGAAAAGCTTGCTGAATTCTCTGCACGTATGAAGACCTGCCGTATCCTCGTTAACACCCCCTCCTCTCAGGGCGGTATCGGCGACCTCTATAACTTCATGCTCGCCCCCTCTCTTACCCTCGGCTGCGGCTCTTGGGGCGGAAACAGCGTTTCCGAAAACGTTGGCGTAAAGCACCTTATCAACATCAAAACAGTCGCTGAAAGAAGAGAAAATATGCTTTGGTTCAGAGCTCCCGAAAAGGTATATATCAAAAAAGGCTGCCTGCCCGTTGCACTTGACGAGCTCGGCACGATCATGAATAAAAAGAAGGCGTTCATCGTCACCGATAGCTTCCTTTACAGCAACGGCTTCACCAAGCCGATCGAAAACAAGCTCGATGAGATGGGCATCATGCACACGACCTTCTCCAACGTCGCTCCCGATCCTACGCTCGGCTGCGCTAAAGAGGGCGCTAAGCTCATGACCGCTTTCGCTCCTGACTGCATCATCGCAATAGGCGGCGGTTCTGCAATGGACGCTGCTAAGATCATGTGGGTTCTCTATGAGCATCCGGAAGCTGACTTCCTTGACATGGCAATGCGCTTCATGGATATCCGTAAGCGTGTTTATACCTTCCCCAAGATGGGAGAAAAGGCTTACTTCGTTGCAGTTCCTACCTCCGCAGGTACCGGCTCTGAGGTTACCCCCTTCGCAGTCATTACTGACGAAAATTCCGGAGTTAAATATCCTCTCGCCGATTACGAGCTTATGCCCAACATGGCTATCGTTGACGCAGATATGATGATGTCCGCCCCCAGAGGTCTTACCTCCGCTTCGGGTATCGACGTTGTCAGCCACGACCTCGAAGCATATGCTTCCATGATGGCAACCGACTATACCGACAGTCTTGCCCTCCGTTCCCTCAAAAATGTTTTCGAATACCTTCCCAGAGCTTATGACAGCGCCTGCACCGGTGTTCCCGACATCGAAGCGCGCGAAAAGATGGCTAACGCCGCTACCATGGCAGGTATGGCTTTTGCAAACGCTTTCCTCGGAATCATTCACTCTATGGCTCACAAGCTCGGTGCATTCCATCACATTCCTCACGGCGTTGCAAACGCTCTGATGATGGACGAAGTTATCCGATTCAACTCTGCCGAAGTTCCCACCAAGATGGGCACATTCCCGCAGTATGAACATCCTCACACAATGGCTCGTTACGCTGAAATAGCAGATTATCTTGGCATTAAGGGCAAGACCAACGAAGATAAGGTCGAAGGTCTCATTGCAAAGATCGACGAGCTCAAAGAATATGTCGGCATCAAGAAGACCATCCGCGATTACGTTCCTGACGAGGCTGACTTCCTTGCACGTCTCGATGCAATGGTTGAACAGGCATTCGACGATCAGTGCACCGGCGCTAACCCCAGATACCCCCTCATGAGCGAAATCAAGCAGATGTACCTCAACGCGTACTACGGAACACACGAAAAAGTATAAGGAGTACTGAATGACGCAAGACGGCTATGTCGTTATCGCAAAAAGAGCCAACAAGACCGTTTATAAAGACGGCGACACGGTTTTGAAAGTCTTCAATGAAGACTTTTCAAAATCAGATATTCTTAACGAAGCGCTCAATCAGGCGCGTGTTGAAGAAACCGGACTTAATATCCCGAAGCTTCTTGAGGTTATGAAGCTTGACGGCAAATGGGCTATACGGACTGAGTATATCAAAGGCAAAACTCTCCAACAGCTCATGGACGAATATCCTAAAAAGCATGACGAATACCTCGAACAGCTTGTTGAATTGCAAATGCTGGTTCATTCAAAGCGTTCGCCGCTTCTGAACATGCTGAAGGATAAGATGAGCCGCAAGATCGCGCAGACCTCGCTCAGCGCCACAATACGCTATGAGCTCAACACCAAGCTTGAATCTGCCCCTACGCACGACAAGGTTTGTCACGGCGATTTCAACGCCAGCAATATTATAGTTTCCGAAGACGGCACACCATATATCATCGACTGGTCGCATGTAACTCAGGGCAACGCCTCAGCCGATGTAGCAAGGACATACTTGCTGTTTTGGCTTGCCGGTGAAAAGGAAAACGCCGAAAAATATCTGAATCTTTTTTGCAAAAAAAGCGACACCGCTCGTCAATACGTCGAAAAGTGGCTTCCCATCGTAGCTGCATCTCAGTCTGTCAAAGGCAAGCCCGAAGAGCGGGAACTCCTTCTCTCGTGGGTGGATATCGCAAACTACGAATAAACTTATAAATAACTTGATAGGCTGTCGTTTTTCAGACGACAGCCTATTTTCATTAATATTTATGTCTTGAATTGTTCAACTGTCTGTGATATCATATTATAGAATGAAGTTTTTGCAGCTTCAAAAACGAACACGATCAGGAGTTTAATCAATGGACGACAAGCTTCAGGTATGCCTATTGAACGATTCTTTTCCGCCGACGGTCGACGGAGTCGCCAACGCGGTTTTGAACTACGCTTATATACTGGACAAAAAATTCGGCGAATCTTTTGTGGTTGTGCCAAAATACCCTGACGCAGACGACGATTACCCTTTCGACGTTCTCAGATACAAAAGCTTTGACGTCGCCGCAGTAAAGCCCTACAGAGTTGGGTATCCGCTTGACAGCAGCCCCATAAAAGAGCTGGTAAACCGCAATCTCGATATCATTCACACACATTGTCCCATAGCATCTGCTATTTTGGGTCGTAATCTGCGTAAGCAGACCGGCGTACCGCTGATACTTACCTATCACACCAAGTTTGATATCGACTTCAAGAACGTCATCAAAAATAAATTCCTCTGCGAAAACGCCCTGAAGCTTCTTCTCGACAACGTGAATGCATGTGACGACGTTTGGGTAGTCAGTAACGGCGCCGGTGAAAATCTTCGGAGCATTGGCTATGATGGCAATTATACCGTCATGCGAAACGGCGTAGATTTTCCGAAAGGGCGCGCCGACGGCAGCGCGGCTGACGAGATCAGAAAGCGATACTCGCTGACAGACGACTGCCTTAACCTGCTTTTCGTCGGACGTATAATGTGGTATAAAGGTCTTCGGATGATCCTTGACGCGCTCAATATGTGCCGCGCTCACGGAGTAAAAGCAAAAATACTTTTTGTCGGTGAAGGAAACGACCTCGAAGAAGTCAAGGAATACGCGCGCTCGCTTGAGCTTACAGAAGATCAATGCGTGTTTGTCGGCGCTGTCAGAGACCGCGAGCTTCTCCGCGCATATTACACTGCCTGCGATCTGTTTGTGTTCCCTTCTTCGTTCGATACAAACGGACTTGTTGTAAGCGAGGCCGCCGCGTGCGGCGTACCGAGCATAGTGCTTCGCGACAGCTGCGCCGCCGAAGAGATAAAGGACGGCGTAAACGGATTTCTTTGCAACGAAAACCAAGCATCGCTCTATCTGGCGCTCAGAGACCTCGAAGGTAAAAAGCAGCTGCTGAGAGCCGTTGGAGAAGAAGCGGAAAAAAGCCTGTATCTTTCCTGGGAGGACGCCGTATCGATCGCTATAGAGCGTTACAAGCTCATTTCAGCGATGTCAAAACGCGGTGAGCTTCCCGATAAAAAAACGGACTTCGAAGCGCTGTTCAAGATCGTCTCCACATTTCAGACCAACAACCGTAAGATCGCAGAATGGCGGGAAAGCCACTTCAAATGGGTCAATTCAATGGTCAAGAGAATGCATGACAAGAAATAGCGAAATGGAAGAACCTGAACAATGTTAGAAAAAATGAGCGATTTTTTCGAAAACAGACTTGACGGATATGATGAACATATGTATACGGCGATCGAGGGCGCGGATGAATTCTATTTGTTTACGGCGTCTCAACTTCCGACGGCGGAACAATGTCAGGTGTTAGATCTGGGCTGCGGAACAGGGCTTGAATTAGAACCGTATATCAATATGAATCCGACGGCAAATATCACAGGTATCGATCTATGTCAGGCAATGCTTGACAAGCTCAAGCTGAGATTTCCCAAAAACGGCAATCTGAATCTGATCTGCGGTTCGTATTTTGATGTTCCGCTTGGAACAGATTCTTTTGACGCGGCGGTTTCAGTAGAGTCGCTTCATCATTTTACCGCTGAGCAAAAATCGCTGCTTTACAAAAAGCTGCACCTGTCGATGAAAAAAGACGCCTATTTTGTACTCACAGATTACTTTGCCGAAAGCGAAGCGCTGGAAAAGGAGTACTTTGAAAACCTGGACAGATTAAAAAAAGAACAAGGCATCGCCGACGATGAATTCTATCACTATGATACGCCGCTGACAGTAGAACACGAGATACAGATTCTGACAGCGTCAGGTTTTTCGCGTGTAGAGATACTTCGTAATTGGAGCGCAACCTATTGCGTAAAAGCCTTTGCATAAGAAATAAAGCGGTTGAAGACAAATTCCCGATTATCTTCCGGCTGCGAAAGGAAAAATGAGCAAAAAGCCAACTTTTTGCTCATTTTTTGCACGCTCAGACTGCGCGAATGTCACTTATAATTGTATTTATCACTTTGGAAGCTGAATCATTTGCTTTGTACGATAGTGATCTTATTTCCGTCGCGTGTTGCGATGTAGTCGCCCGGAAGTCCGATCGTCGTGTTATAGATAACTTCGTGTCGGTTTTCGATCGCTTGATAAAGCTGTTTTGCGATATCGCTTTGATTGGTAAATATCAGTGCGAAGCCTCCTTCGGGAATCATGACCGTCTCGTTGACACCTGCGATCGAGCCGTCATCAAGGTTGTTGCCGTACTCGCTGATGTAATATCCGCCGTCGGTCGGTGTAAAGACCAGAATGTATGCATAGCGGAGCTTGTAGCCTTTGGCGTCGATCGATTCAAGTCCTTCGTAGAGGCGTATGTCGCCGACGGCATTAAGCGTATACGTTTCGCCGCCTTCGAAATCGTAATCGGGCAGATCGGAATAGATGCCCCAGATGTTGTCCTCGCAGATAAAGTTCTCGCCGTAAAGCTGGCGGTAGGGATAACGGATCTCGGGGTAGAGAACAATATTGCGCGTAAATTTGGAGTATTCCTCTGGCGTTCCGCGCTTTTTATACGGGATCCTGTCCGACAGAAAGACGTTGTTGTACATGTCGATGCGTTCGCAAGCGATCTGTGTGCCGTCACCGCGGTCCGCGCCGCCGTGTGCGTCAAAGATATGGTAGATAGCCGTGCCGAGATGCGCGTTGTCGTGCGCGGAATAACCGCTTTTTGCGGAGCCGTCTGCCGCAATGGCATGGCGGTCAAAATTAAAAAGATTACGGTACACCTCCACATAGCTCTGCCCGCCGAGAACCACGCCGTAGCCAAAGCCGTTACGCTGATTGTGGTGGATCCAGTTGTGATGTACAACTACATCTATATAGCCGCCGATATAAATGCCTGCTTCGGAAAAGCCCGAGATCTCACAGTTGTCCACTTCCGCGCCATTGCCCGTTACGGAAACACCGCACGTCAGCATAAGCTTATAGTAATAGTCCGTGTATTTGTTGCCCGCGTCGTTGAGTCCGCGCTGTAGATGCGTCATATGGCGTTCGGTATCCGGACCTACCAGCGTGATGCCGCAAAAGCGCGCGTTTTCCGATAGGAACACCGCTTCCTTTTGGCGCACCGAGGTAAACAGCATTGCACCTGCGGAAATACTGCCGTCACGTTGTACTGCGCCGCGGTCAGATGCAAGCGTTACTCCTTCGGGGACGGTGATCGGACGTTCCGTCAGATCGAGCTGCACGTTTGCGGGGATAAAGACGGTCTGTCCCGCCTTTGCCTGTTTCAGCGCGCTTCGCAGCTCGTCGACCGTGCTGACCGTAAAATCACCGTTTGTTATGATTCCGTCATAGTCCGCACCGCCTCCCAAAGGCGAGCCGTCGTCAGTAATGCCATAGACCTTACCATCTCGGGTGATCGAAAACTGATCCTTGTAACGGTAATACTCCGTCGTGCCCGAGTGGATCGCCAGCGCATCGACCAGCGCAAAACGATCGCCTTCTGCGACCTTGCTAAGCAACGTATAGACCTCGTAGCTGTCTGCGGGGTAAACTGCCGACACAATGTCGGGCAAGACGCGCTCGCAAAGCTGTGCGTACGGCTCGTTTGCTCCCAAAACACCGTTGCCGTCGGGAAGATCCGCACCGCAGTCTTGCCTGACAAGATCGTCTTGATTAGCAAAAAACGCATTGCCCGTCAGCGTCAGCACGCCGTCGCCGTCGTTGATGCCCGTGCTGCAATGGTGGATGTAACATTGCTCGACCGTGCCGCTTCCTTTGCCGGTCTGCAAGACCGCTTCGCCGCTGAAGGAGGCAAATTCACAGTTGGTGATGCTGACGTTTTCGCCGAAGATACGCACGCCCGTGTCCTTGCGTAATGCGGCATTATCTTCAAACGCCGTGATCACACCGCAGATATTGAGTCCCGTCACAACAGAATCATCACCGCAACGGATCAAAGCACCCGACGGGTGGGACAGGCGTAAAACGCCGCCGTCGCCGAGACCTCTGTCAGAAGCGAGGATCACGCCCTTTTTCAGCGAGACATTAAAATTCTCCGTTGCGCTTAAGTCCGCAATGTCGATCGTCACGCCCGAGGGAATAAAAATGACGTCTCCCGATTTTGCTTCTCTGAGCGCGGCTTTGAGCTCGTCGTCCGTTCTGACGACGTAGTCGCCCGTTGTATAGATCTTGCCGCCGTATTTTGCACCGCCGATCTCCGTCAGCGTTGTCCCGACGCCTTTGATCAGTTTTTGCAGACTGGATGCGTCCGCCCTGATCTGTTCGTCATTGTCAGATACAAACATGGAGTACAGCCAAGTGTAGACCTCCCGTCCGTCTGTGAGCATCAGCCGTTGCGGAACGCAAAGCTCTTGCTGCGGAGGAAGTACCGCCGGAGGCTCGGGATCGGGCTTGCCGCATGCGCATAGCACGGACACCAAAAGAGATAGAATGAGAAGCAATGAAAGGGTACGTTTCATGAGACGGTTTCCACCTTTTCGAATAAGAGATACATATAGTTTAGCACATGGCGGTTTGAAACGCAATCGGTATTATCAAAAGTTTACATTTCTTGATTGAAAAAGGAAAACCGCCTTGCAAAAAAGGCGGTCAAAGCGGGAACTAAGTTATCTGTTAGGGAAAGCGGGGGCGGGGAGAAAACGCGGAGTGTTGTCCCCCGTCCAACCTTATCTGATGACCTGCTTCTTCCACTTTCCCGAAATGAGGAACACCACGGATATCATCAGCGATACCGCCGAAGCTATCGGAGCGCCGAGACCGATTCCGGCAAGTCCCATATCAAGCACCACTCCGAGCAGATAGCACGCGGGGATTCTGAAAAGTATCGCACCGGCAATTCCCGATACGAGCGATACAAGCGTATGACCTGTACCTATAAACAAGCCGTTTAAACAAAACTGAAACGGGACAATAATATAATCAAACGAAAAAGACGCAAGATATTCGCATCCGAGGCGCGTCATCTCTTCATCATCGCAAAACAGTCTGAGCACCGGCTCAGGGAAGATGCGCACAAAGATGAAGATCACCAGCGTAATGCCTATCGCCATTGCCGAACCGTAGATCGCGGTCTTTTTAACTCTGTCCATTTTATCGCTGCCGAAGTTTTGCGCAACCATGGCCGATATAGCCGAAGATATTGCGATGGCGGGGAGTATGGCAAATCCGTTGAACTTACCTACCGCGCCGACAGCCGCAGAAGCCTCGACCGAGATGCCGTTCGCAAGAGACGCCAGGAACACAAACGAAGCCGAAGTGGCAATGTTATTTATCATCGTCGGCAGTCCGATCTTGAACAGCATACTAAACGTGGGCTTATTGATCCTGAGCGAGCTTAGCTTAAAGTCAAACGCGAAGTCGTTCTTTTTCATGTAAATGATACAGAGCACGACCGAAAGCGCCTGAGAAAAAACAGTTGCGTACGCCGCTCCGGAAGCTCCGAGACCGAGCGCTTTGACCAGTACAAAATCCAAAACTATGTTTGAGACCGCCGCCACCGCTACGAACATAAGCGGGTGCTTGCTATCTCCCATACCGCGCATAATAGCCGCAAGAGCGTTATATGCAAACACAAACAGCGTGCCCATCATGCATATGAAGAAGTATATACGCGCTTCGGAATAGGCCTCCTCGGGAACACGCATGAGCTTCAGCATAGCGTCCTGAGTGAACGGGGTGATGATCATAAGCCCCGCGCCGATTATGATAAGAACGGTAAACAGCGTAGATATCGTATTCGCTATTTCGTGTTTTTTACCCGCGCCGAGATACTGTCCGATAAGTACAGTAGCGCCGACGGTCAGACCGATTACGGCATTAGTAATAAGCATTGTGAGCTGAGAGCCGTTAAATACGCCGGACATAGAATTGATTCCGGCATAACGTCCGACAATGATCATGTCGGCAACGCTGTACAGAGACTGTATCAGGTTTGAAAGTATAAACGGCGCGGCAAAGATAATAAGCTGCTTTGCGACGCTGCCCTCAGTGAGATCTTTTTCAAATTTTTTGCTGTTCATGTATCCTCCAATATACGCCGCCTTTGGTACAATGCTGTACCGCAAAGCACAAATGCTTGCTTGCAAGGGCGTTTTTGCGAATCCGTCGATATCGAATCCGCGCAAAAACGCGCGGCGCACCGCGAAGCAATTCCGGGACGCCGCACCGTAACGGCTTTATGAAGATATTATAGCACATTATCCCCCGTTTTTCTACAATGTTTTTTCAAAAACTTACACAGTATTTAAGCTCCGCTATTGACAAATATCCTCAAAAATATATAATAATAAGATAGGGTTAAAAACAAGCAGTTTTGACTGAGTGATTTTTTGTAAGACGAGGAAAAGACCGCAGTGTAATCCTATCGGCTTACTGAAGGACTTTGACGACGTATTACAAAAAATAACAACGTCAAAACCGATGCGGGTCCGAATCTCATCCTGCTAATCCACAGATCTACAAACGCTTGGCGTATGCCAAATGAAAGGATATCAACGTATGTACAAAATAATCAGGAAAGAACAGCTCAATCCGACCGTTGCCCGAATGGTGGTTGAAGCGCCCAATGTCGCAAAAAAGGCTCAGGCTGGTCAGTTTATCATTCTGCGGAGTCACGACGATGCGGAACGCATCCCGCTCACAATAGCGGATTATGACCGCGATAACGGCACTGTAACCATTATCTACCAGATCGTCGGAGCTGCTACAATACGCCTCAACACCCTCTCAGCCGGTGAAAGCGTTCACGATTTCGTAGGCCCTCTCGGAAATCCTACCGAAACAGAAGGTCTCAAAAAAGTTGCCGTGATCGGCGGCGGCGTTGGTTGCGCCATTGCTCTGCCGGTCGCACGCAAGTTGCATGAGCAGGGCTGTGTCGTCCATTCTGTGGTAGGCTTCAGAAACAACGACCTCGTCATCCTCGAAGATGAATTCAAAAACGTCAGCGACGTTTATAAGCTTATGACAGACGACGGCAGTGCAGGCGAAAAGGGACTTGTTACCGATGCGCTGAAATCGCTGATCGAATCCGGCGAGAAATACGACGAGGTGATTGCCATCGGTCCGCTCGTAATGATGAAATTCGTCTGCCGTCTCACAAAAGAATACGGCATAAAAACAGTGGTTTCCATGAACCCGATAATGATCGACGGCACCGGAATGTGCGGCGGTTGCCGCCTTACTGTCGGCGGCAAGACAAAGTTCGCCTGCGTCGACGGTCCCGATTTTGACGGGCATCAGATAGATTTTGATGAAGCAATCAAACGCTCGGCCATATATCGCGGCTTTGAACAAAACGAAAGGGAGCACTTCTGCAATCTGCTCAAAGGTACTGAAAATGCCTAACATGTCACTCGTAAAAAATCCGATGCCGGTTCAGGATCCGGATATCAGAAATAAAAATTTTGACGAGGTCGCCCTCGGATATACCGAAGAACAAGCCATTGACGAAGCAAAGCGCTGCCTTAACTGCAAAAATCGTCCGTGCGTTTCGGGCTGCCCGGTCGGAATAAACATCCCTGAATTTATCGCTCATGTCGCCAAAGGCGAATTCGAAGAAGCATATCAGGTCATCGCGCGTTCAAGCGCCCTTCCTGCCGTATGCGGCCGCGTCTGCCCTCAGGAAACTCAGTGCGAAATGAAATGCGTCCGCGGAATCAAGGGCGAGCCGGTCGCTATCGGTCGTCTTGAGCGCTATGTCGCCGACCGTCACAACGCCAACGCAAAGGAATTGCCTGCCGCGCCTGCCAAAAACGGCAAAAAGGTCGCCGTCATCGGTTCAGGTCCTTCAGGACTTACCTGCGCCGGCGAGCTTGCTAAAAAAGGCTATGACGTTACCGTTTTTGAAGCGCTTCACACAGCCGGCGGCGTTTTGGTATATGGAATTCCCGAATTCCGTCTTCCCAAAGAGATCGTACGCAGAGAGATCGAAAACCTCGGTGCTATGGGCGTTGATATTCAGACAAACATGGTCGTCGGACGCTCCGTATCGGTCGACGAGCTTCTTGAAGACGGCTACAGCGCAGTATATATCGGAACGGGCGCGGGTCTTCCCAAATTTATGGGCATCCCCGGCGAAAACCTCAACGGCGTATATTCCGCAAACGAATTCCTCACCCGTATCAACCTCATGAAGGCGTATGACGAAAATTCCCGCACGCCGGTGCTGAGAAGCAACAAGATCGCCGTTGTGGGCGGCGGAAACGTCGCTATGGACGCGGCACGCTGTGCTAAACGCCTTGGCGCGGAAGAGGTTTATATCATATACAGACGTTCTGAAAAAGAGCTTCCCGCAAGAGCCGAGGAAGTCGAACACGCCAAGGAAGAGGGCATTATCTTCCGTCTGCTCACCAACCCGGTGGAGATCATGGGCGACGAGAACCTTAACGTAACCGGAATCAAATGCGTTGAAATGGAACTCGGCGAACCAGACGCCTCCGGCAGAAGACGCCCCGCGCCGAAACCCGGCAGTGAGTTTGACATTGAAGTCGGCAGCGTCATCATGGCGCTCGGCACAAGCCCCAACCCGCTTATCAAATCAACCACCTCCGGTCTCGACACCCAGACATGGGGCGGAATCGTTGCCGACGACAACGGAAAGACCTCAAAGCCGTTTGTTTATGCCGGCGGCGACGCAGTTACCGGCGCGGCGACCGTTATCCTCGCCATGGGCGCAGGTAAG
>CAZVSW010000054.1:0-11567 GCA_964630005.1 uncultured Ruminococcus sp.
TAAAAAGAAGTTTGACGAGATGGGTCTGAAGCCCGGCGATATCAAAAGCATTGACGATATATCAAAGCTTCCGTTTACGCTTAAGACCGACCTAAGAGACAACTATCCGTTCGGACTTGTCGCCGTACCCAAGGAAGAGCTTATCCGCATCCACGCTTCAAGCGGCACTACGGGCAAGGCGACCGTCGTCGCGTACACAAAGAACGATATCGACGTATGGGCGTGCTCTGCGGCAAGAGCTCTTACGGCAGCCGGCGCAGTCAGGGGCGATATAGTTCACGTTTCATACGGCTACGGTCTTTTCACAGGCGGTCTCGGTCTTCACTACGGCGCTGAATATATGGGCGCTACCGCGCTGCCCGTATCTTCGGGAAATACCAAGCGCCAGATACAGCTGCTTCAGGATTTCGGTTCGAATATCATCGCCTGCACCCCTTCATATGCTCTTTATATCGGCGAATGCGTCAGGGACGCCGGAATCGACCCCAAAACGCTTCCGCTCCGCGCGGGAATATTCGGCGCAGAGCCGTGGACGGACAATATGAGAAGAGAGATCGAACGTATGCTCGATATCAAGGCCTATGATATATACGGTCTGAGCGAGATCGCGGGTCCCGGAGTTTCCTTTGACTGCGAATGCCAGAACGGTCTTCACGTCAACGAAGACTTCTTCTACCCCGAGATCATCGACCCCGACACCGGTGAGGTTCTTCCCGACGGTGAATACGGCGAACTCGTGTTCACATGCATAGGAAAAGAGGCGCTGCCGCTCATCCGTTACAGAACAAGAGATATCTCGGCGCTCACGCACGAAAAATGCTCGTGCGGCAGAACGCTGGTCCGCATGGCAAAGCCCAAGGGCAGAAGCGACGATATGCTTATCATCCGCGGAATCAACGTATTCCCCTCTCAGGTCGAGCATGTGCTTACAGAGCTCGGTCTTATCCCCAACTATCAGATAATCGTTGACAGAAAAAATAACCTTGACGTCATGGAAGTCAAGGTCGAGCTCGCAGGCAAAGCTGACTTTGACACAGTCAAAGAGCTTGAAGCCTATGCCAAAACTATTGAAAACGCTTTACAGTCGACGCTTAACGTCCACGCCAAGGTGACATTGGTTGAACCGATGAGCCTGCCGAGAAGCGAAGGCAAGGCAAAACGCGTTATCGATAACAGAAATATTATTTAAATCTCAGGAGGAAAGGTACAATGTTTGTAAAACAGCTTTCAATTTTCGTTGAAAACAAGTCGGGACGTCTCTCGGAGATACTCAAAGCGATCTCCGCCGCCGGAATCGACATCCGCGCGGTATGCATCGCCGATACCACAAATTTCGGCATACTCCGCCTTATTGTCAATAAGCCGGACGAGGCTGAAAAAGCGCTTCGCGATATGGGGCTGACGGTTAAGCTGACCGACGTCATCGCCATTGAGATCCCGGACCGCCCGGGCGGATTTGCCGACGCTCTCGCCGTTCTGGACGACAAAGGCGTCAGCATTGAATACAGCTACGCTTTCATATCCCGCGATGAGGGACGCGCCTGCGTTATCCTCCGCGTCGATGATAACAATAAAGCTGTAGAGCTATTCTCCGAGAACAACGTAACCGTTCTCCCTGGCGAAGAGATCTACGGGCTTTAAAAACAAATACAAAAGACGGCTGAGACAAAACAAGCATTTTGTCTCAGCCGTCTTTTATGGAGCTAATGGTGGGGATTGAACCCACGACCTGCTGATTACGAATCAGCTGCACTGCCACTGTGCTACATTAGCGTCACCCGATATAAGGTACTTTGGTATTATAGCACACACTGAACACTTTTGCAAGTGTTTTTACAAAAGTATTTTTCAGCAGCGCTGATTTAAAGGCAAAAAGCGATCGGACTTCTTTCAATGCCCGATCGCTTTATGTTTTATTCTATTTTGATATTTACATCACCGCTCACGGTCGAGATTCTGCATTCTCCTCCGTCCGCTGAGCTTGACGGTACGGATATGCGCCCACTGGTCGTGTGGGTCTGAAAAGACTTGCCGCTCAGAAGCGAACCGCGGATATCGCCGCTCGTTGTCTTTAACTCAATATCCTCCGCGTCGCAGGATCTCATTGTAATATCTCCGCTGACGCTTTTTATATACATATCTTCGGCGTTCACATCTAACATTTTTACACTGCCGCTGGTAGTATTGATATTAAATCTGCCGCAGATGACGTCATCTGCACTTATATCGCCGCTGGTAGTATCAATATAAAATCTGTCGCAGCGGATGTCATCTGTGCTTACATCGCCGCTGGTAGTATGTGCAGAAAAACTGTCAGTCCGAATTCCGCTTATCACCAGATTACCGCTTACGGATTTTGCGATGAAACTGTTTTTTACATTCGCCGCAAATCCTATATCGCCGCTGGTGCTATAGGCTTCCGCTTCATTGAAGCTGAAAATATCCGGGATGCGAATATCTCCGCTGACCGTTTTTACATGAAGCTCGTCATACTCTGTCTGCGGAAGGTAGACGGTAATACGCATGTTTCTCCAGAAAAAGCCGATGTGCTCATACCATCTGCGCTCATCCACGCGTTTTATGACAAGCGTACCGTTTGCCACTTTTACTGTGTGATAAACATTTGTGCTTTCCACGCATTCCACACGGCATTTTCCGTCGGCAGACGGCTCGAACCTGACGTCGGCTTCAACTGCGTCAATGGCAATGTTCTCAAAGCCCCCGTCGATGGTATATGAGTTTTCTTTTGATGAACCGCCATGCGTCATTGTAAAATCAAAATTCACAGAAGAGATAGCTATCAAAGATATCATCACTCCGAACAGAATAAGTGCGACAGCGACTATTATTGAAACCTTTACAGCTGTTTTCATTTTATTTTTCCTTTCCTACAAAGCAGCGCTTGATACCCAAAATAATTTTTTTGCCGCAGACGGCAACCTTTTTGGCAATAAAACCGCTGAACAGAACCGTCAGGATCGTAACCCCTGCGCATACCGCACACATACCGAGCATAAAGATGCCCGACATGGGGTTACCGACGGCAAAGAACGTTATCATTCCCGCAAATGCGGCAATCACTCCGCACCCAAACGCCAGAACTGCCGCAAATAACACCGCGACAGCCACCCATAACAGCAAATAAAACGTCAAAAGCACCATTACCGCCGCAAAAGCCAGCGAGAGCCAGATAGGTGATCCAAGCACGATCAGCGCTATCTCCCATCCCCTGAGCGAATGCTTGGGCTTTACCTTTTCCCTGACGAGCTTTGGCAGCGATGTATCTGAAATTATTCCCGATACGATCTTATCGATCGATCCCATATCATAAACCGCTTCTTCTTCGGTCATTCCGTCTTCGATGCGATCGTCTATCATTTCGCTATAGTATTCCAGAGATTTTTCCATGTCCGCCTCGGGCAGACCATATAGCCGCCCGCGAAGCGAGGATAGAAACTCATTCTTTGTCATTCTCTTGCTCCTCCCTGACAATATATTTGTATATTGACACGATCTCCTTCCAATCCTCTTTAAAATCCTCTATACGCCGCAAACCAAGAGGAGTTATATGATAATACTTTCTGAGCCTTCCGTTATGCTCGGTACTGCGCACGGTAAGGAGCTCCGCCGCTTCAAGCCGCCGCAAAATAGGATATAACGTTGATTCGGACAATTCCACATACGGCTTTATGTCCTTGATGATCTGATATCCGTACGAATCTTCGTTTTTAATGGCGGCAAGCACACATATGTCAAGCATACCGCGTTTCAACTGAATATCCACCATATGCCTCCCTTCGCGCAATACTATATCACACATAGTATAGAAAGTCAATACCCCAACGCAGGTTTCGACAAAAAATTTTTGCGCACTATCCGCCGTTTGAGCCGAATCTGCTATTGACACACGGTTTTTCAAGTGATATAATATGGTACAATAAATATACAATTGAATATCGGTGCAAGGCTTTCGAACAGCTTCGATTCAGGGGAAAGTAGGGTGAAAATCCCGCGCAACTGCCATTACCGTTAAAGTCGGAATGCCCGCTTTGCACTTTGTGGTAAATCATTTTTGGGCGATCGGCACTTTGTGCCGTGGGAAGAGTGCAGCCGTTTCAAGCATATTATCAGAATATTCTGCCTCTATGCCCTTTACCTGTACGGACGGGCTTTGTTTTCGTCCGCGATTTCTTATGGGTCTTGATCTTGCTGCGCTTTTATTTCCTTTTTCCGGAAATAAGAGCGCTTTTATTATTCTATCAGGATGGCGCAAAACAGTATGAACACAAAAAAATATACACGCGACGACGCGATCGCGCTGCTTCAAGCAAAATATATTGAAAACGAACGGCTTCCCAAGCGGTCGGATTTTTCAGAGCCTGAGCTTGTCGCCATAAAAGCGTTCCTCGGACCGATGCCGAGAGCGCTCGAAGCCGCCGGGCTCAAGGAAGCTTCTACACCTACGATCGAGAAAAACCGCATCAAACGTCGGAGAAAAAAACAGCTTTTAAAAAATAAAAATAAAGGAGAGTTAAAATGAAACTCAAAGCAACCATCTTATCCATCGTTCTGACGCTGGCATTGATCCTATCATGCGTCAGCGCATCCGCAGACGGCAGTATCAATGTTACCGTATCCATCGCAAACGGCGAACTAGTTCTCGCCGAAGCAAACGTTACCGTAAACGACGCAGACGGCGACGGCGCGCTCACCATAAACGACGCCCTGATCTGTGCGCACAAAGCCAATTATAAAGACGGCGAAAGCGGCTTTTCCTCTGTAAGCGGCGACTACGGTCTTTCCATGACAAAGCTCTGGGGCGTTGAAAACGGCGGCGGCTATGGCTACTACCTGAACAACGCGTCCGCCATGAGCCTTGCAGACCCGATAAAGAGCGGCGACAGAGTCTATGCCTTTGTGTATACCGACACTGCAACCTTCAGCGACAGCTTTACCTTCTTTGACAAAGCATCCGCGTCCGTAAAAACAGGCGGAAAGCTTGAACTTACCCTGAGCGCAGCCGGATATGACGAAAACTGGTCGCCCATAACCCTTCCCGTAGAAGGCGCGACGATCACCGTAAACGGCGAAAAAACAAATGTCAAGACCGATAAGAACGGCAAAGCCGTTATAACTCTTGACAAAGCCGGCAGCTATAACATCAGCGCAGTTTCCGAAAACGCCGTCTTAGTTCCTGCCATATGCGTGGCAGAAGTCAGCGCATCTTCCCCTCAGACTGCCGATGATGGCGTTGCTTCGCTTGCGATCATCAGCCTTTGTATGCTCTTTGCGCTCTGCACGCTGAAACGCAGATGCTCATATGCGAAATAAGCTGTTCGCTTCAATAACATGCCTCGCGCTGGTACTCTGTTTTATCTCCGTACCGGCGCTTGCCGCTTATGATACTTCTGCCGCCGACTCTATATCACATAGCATCGACGGCGGCGACTTTCAAAAAGCCCTCAAAGACGGAAGTATTTCCGAATGGTACGTGCTTGCACAGCTCAGACGCGGCGTTCAGGCTGACTATTCAGTCTATACCGGCGCACTCAGAAATGTTATCGGAAACGCCGGCGAACCCGCCTCCACAAGGCAAAGATCCGCGCTGACTCTCATGCTGATAGACGGAAAGAACACCGTTTCCGACAAAGCGCTTGGCGAAACGGTAGGAAAGCAGGGGCTGATGAGCTATGTATTTGCGCTGCATCTCATGAACAACTCGGCGGCGTACGACGGAGTTGATAAGACCGATGTGATCGACGCTATCATGTCGCTCAGGCTATCCGACGGCGGCTGGGCGGTTCGCGGCAATACCTCGGACGTTGACACTACGGCAATGGTCTTGCAGTCGCTCGCGCCGCATAAAGACGAATTCGGCAAAGTCATCGAGGGCGCGCTGACGGTACTCAGCGAAAAACAGCTTGATGACGGCGATTATCTTTCATACGGAGTTGCCAATCCCGAAAGCGGCGCTCAGGTGATCATTGCATTGACGTCGCTGGGCATCGATCCGCTGACCGACACGCGCTTCATAAAAAACGGTCATACCCTTATCGACGGAATGCTGAAATATATGCTGTCAGACGGCGGCGTCAGCCATACGCTGGGCGGAAAAGAAAGTCAGACGGCGGCGTGTCAGACATACTGCGCGCTTGTTGCGCTCGAACGTTTTTATAACGGGCAAAGCGGCTTTTATATCTTTGAAGAAAAAACTGCCGACGACGAAAGCAACATCAGCGAAGAGCAAAGCGACAGTTCAGAAGATACACCGTCAGAAACGTCCGAAGAGGAAAGCAGCCTGGTTTTGGCAGAAGAGTCCGCAGAAGCTTCGAACGGCGAAGACACGGTTAAAGAAAGCGCATCCCACAAGCCGACTGTCTGCATAATTATCGGCGTCATAACGCTTATCGTCGTGGCGCTCCTGATTGTGAAAAAGCATAAGCCCGCCGACATTATTATAGCAATAGTTATAGGCGGCGTCCTGATTGCCGGAGTGCTGTTAATAAATATCGAAAGTACTGACGAGCATTTCAAAACCGTCTCAAAAGAACAAGCTATCGGCGAAGTGACCGTTTCGGTTAGCTGTCCGGCGGCAAACAAGGATTTTATTCCCAGGCAGTCATTTCCTCTTGCAGACGGCGAAACGGCGTTTGACATACTGACTCAGGCGGCAAAGGAAAACAATATTACCGTCGCATTTTCAAAAAGCGGCGGCGATGTGTATGTTACCGCAATCGGAGGGATCGGCGAGTTTGATTACGGCAGTATGTCGGGCTGGACATATACGGTAAACGGCGAAACGCCTCCGATAAGCGCTTCTGCCTTCTCACTTTCCGACGGCGACGTGATCGAGTGGATATATGTAACTGAATAAAACAAAGGCTTAGTCAAATGATTATTAATCATTTAACTAAGCCTTTTTATGCTTTTACAAAAAAAGCAAAAGCAGGTCAAGCTCAATATACAGCGCCTTTTCGGCAAAAAAGCGCTATATATAGTGTCAAACAGCTTGATAGCTATTGACTTTTCAAAACAAATAGTGTATTATAAGCAAAGGATATAATAAAAGTATTTTTTAATACATAAAAAATGGAGGAAAAACATGTCTGTTCTCTCGTCCGACTCAATCATTAACGAAATACAAAATCAAATACACACTATGGCTATTTGTTATGATTTTGACAAAACATTATCTCCTGACGATATGCAAGCATTTACGCTGATTCCCTCATTTGAAATTGATAAAAACGAATTCTGGACGGAATCAAATAAACTTGCAAAAGACAATCTTATGGATAAGAACCTTGCTTGGATGTTTGAACTCATAAAGTATTCTAAATTCAAAGGAAAATCTTTGAGACGAGAGTATTTTAAAAGCATAGGTTCTGAGATCAAACTATACAAAGGCGTTAAAAACTGGTTTAAGAATATTAATGAATATGCTGCAAAAAAAGGACTTATATTAGAGCATTACATCATATCATCAGGCTTAAAAGAAATTATTGAAGGCAGTGAAATTGCAAATGAATTTCAAAAAATATATGCTTCTTCATTTCTGTATTCTACCGACGGAGTTGCAGAGTGGCCCGCACAGTCCGTAAACTATACAAATAAAACTCAATATATTTTCAGAATCGCCAAAGGATGTTTAGAGGAGTACGACGAAAGTGTAAACGATAGCATGCCTGAGGATTTCCTCAGAATTCCGTATGAAAACATCATATATATTGGCGACAGTGCAACTGATATCCCATGCATGAAACTTGTTAAAAGCAAAGGAGGATATTCTATTGGTGTTTACGACCCTGAGAAAGACAACAGAACAAATGTATATAAACTGTATGGTGACGGACGCCTTAACCTCTATGCTCCTGCTGACTACTCCACGAAAGGAGAATTATTCAAATACATAAAACAAATCATCAACGAAATCTCTGCAAAAGCCGCAATCAAAGCCGAGCAAAGAAGACTAAAGTACCCTGCTCAAATATATAAAATAAGAAATGAAATGAAAAACATTGCAGATTACGCGACAAGCAACAGGAAGGAACTCGAAAAAGCGGCGGACTCGCTTAAGAGCATCATCCCCGGAAATATTGACTGAAAGCGATAATCGTTCCGTTTAATACGGAGCGCGTTCTATTGAGCTTTTGGAAATGATGAATTCATATGATGTAGCTAAATTTTTCGGGAACAAGAGATATATGTCGTTCCCCTCTCCGACGGAATACTCGGTACAGTACTCCATATATGCCATGTTTTTTACGATATACAAAAAGTCGCCGATGTAGCGTTTTTTGAGCTTCTGAAGATCATCCGTGCTGTCGCCCGGGGCAACGGGGGTGCAGAATTCAAGCGTCGCCGCTTTTTCGCGTATTTCCATGACGGAAAGCGGCTTGCCGCTTTCATCGACCCAATACTCGTTATTAGTGATGTCAAGCATGATCCATTTATTATATCTGCTGTCCCACACCTCGTTCACCACATGGCAATCGCCGTCGTAACGTGAATACGGCATTATCCATACCTTGCGGGCATAGATGCCAAGCGCCAGGCACATTTCGTTAAGTATCTGCGCTTTGCTGCGGCAATTGATACCATGCTTCTTATTGTCAAGGCTATATTCCAAAAGGTCTAAAGCATTCATGGGAACGTGATTGTCATAATTGCTTTCGTGCGTTAACCTCGGAGCATATTCATCCATGAGGCAGAGCGCCTTTTCGAATTCAGAATCGCCCTTCGCCGTGTCCCCGATATTATACTCGCTTTTCAGGCGTTTATAGCTTTCGTGAGCGAAGTCATACTGTATCTCGGCGTCAACTCCTTCGGCAAACTCAAAATTGTTTCGCAGTATGCCCGCCTCCATAATATAGATCTCATCAGTACTCTGCAAATAGCTGTCAAAGCCCCAAAACGCCTGATATATGTTGAAACCTACGCTTACGCACAGTCCGACAGCGAGAACAACGGCACATATCACCGTAATCTTTTTCCGATTCATATTCTTCCCTCCTTGTGCTTTCACATATTATATCACCGCGTTTTTTAAAATGCAAGCTTCTGAGAGCTATTGACCGTCGCGAGGTTTCATGATATAATTTATACAGATAAGCAAGTTCAGAAAGGTGATACAAATGAAAGCTTCGGTCTTAAACCCCGCTAAATGCAAAAAAGGAATCCGAATTCCATACAGTACTCTCAAAGACAGCGGTCTGCTTGAGCTTTTTTCCGAAGAGAACATAGAAATACTTGCCTATCCCTGCGAATCGGATGTCATAGCGCTGCGTCAACAGGTCTTTAAAGCGTTTGATAAAGGCATACTTATCGACGAATTCACTTCGGTCGTATCCATACTCGATGATATAGAAAAAGTTTCCGAATATTCAAAAGCATCCAACTCGCTTTTTAAGCAAATGATCGTATTCGGCAAGATACTAAGCCAATATATCAAGGTCATTGAGCAGCTGAGCTCGCTGCCGGAAGTCAATTCCCTGATTTCAAGCTTAAAAAGCGAAGCCTCCGCCCACCTTGACACGATCAAAGAAAAAATCCCGCTTGTCAACGAATACCGCGAACTCATAAGCAGTATATCGGAATTCGGCGTAAAAATCGACTCGGGATATCTTTCCGTGACGCCGAAAAAGGATGTTACAACGGTAACGGATGACATCGTAAACTGCTGTCGGATGATGGGGTATGATATTTCCGCCGTCAACCATTCGCCGATGCAGATAAATCTGGCATTTGAACAGCTTCTCGCCCAAAGCTTTAAAGCTGAATTTGAAAAAATCAAAACGCTGTATAGCAAACTTCTTCCTGCTGTCGACCTCAGCGTTGTCAAGCTGAAAAATGAGCTGAAATTCTATTTAAAGATCTATTCCATCGTTTCAAAGCTTCGCGAACAAAACATTCCGTATTGCTATGCCGAAATTTCGGATGTGCCCGTATTTCTCGCTCATGATCTATATAATCCGGGCTTTTGTATAAGAGAATTGCCCGGCATCGTTCCAAACGACGTCGAGCTTGAAAACGACGAACGTCTCTATTTCGTAATGGGCGCAAACGGCGGCGGTAAGACCTCATATATACGCACGATTATTTCAAGCTTGATACTCTTCCTTGGCGGCTGTCCTGTTTTCGGAAACGACGCACGTATATTTCCATTCAGGAAGATCTTTACTCACTTCCCTGTTGATGAGAAAATAAACGCAGACGGACGGCTTGCAGAAGAAAAAAGAAGAGCGTCGGAAATCCTTTCGGAAGCCGACGCAGATACGATCGTTTTCTTTAACGAAACATATACCGGTGCTAACGAAGCTATCGGCATAAAACTGTCACTCGAGACCATGAATGCCCTGAACGAAAAAAATGCGTCCGGATATTTCGTAACGCATTTCCACGCCGCAGGACACGGAATATTTCCGGTCTTGCAAACGGTTGTAGACGTTTCGGAAGACAACAGACGCACATATAAGATTCAGAGAGTAAAGAGTACATCCTCTTCATATGCCAATGATATCTTACGAAAATACGGTGTAGATTCCGACTCTTTGAAGGCTTTCATGAACTCTTACGGCAAAGAAGGTGAATAGTATGACAAGCCTGCTCTATTTTGATGGCACCAAAACCAATACACTCGATTGCATCGGGGACACAAAGCTTGAATACGCCTTTCGTGAAATCGTTAAAGACAGACACGACGTAGGAGAATTTCTGAAAGTGCTGTCTGTACTGCCGTCCGATGCACTGACAAGCCTTTGCCGTCAGAACATTCTGAAGGATTTCCTGACGAAAAGAGCATCTCTGAAAAGATTGCTTTTTCATTTCGGCAAGCTGAAGCCGCTTTACTCCGAATACATCGCGAACAAGAAAAAGCTATTGGGGAAGCAGATAAGCTTGCTTCAGATCACATCGATGCATTTAAAAGAATTCCTTTCTCTGCTATCGGATATTGAAGGCAGCATCAGAAACGATATCTTCGACAGCGAGGGCGTCAACGCCTTAAAAGAACGCGTGACGGGTATCGTCCGCACGGAAGCTTTTAAAAAGCTTTACAACTATGCCGCAGGCTTTGAAAGAATGAATCCCGATGCTCCCGACGAAACGCTGCTGATAGTGCTGAATGATATGGGAAGAATCATGAAAGCCGATTTTGCATGTTTTCCGCAGGAAAACATGCCACGCACTAAAGTAAAACGCTCAGGCTTCGGATTCTTCAAAAGCAAAGCGGAAGAGCCTGACGACGTAAGACCGATATGCCACATCAATCAGGCGTCTTACGTCTTATCGCGCGCTGTCGAACAGATCACCGAAATATTCCACAACATGCTGAAATCGATCTACCGTGAGTTTTCTTCGATTGCAGACGAACTGGAATTTTTTGATACAGCATGTACGTACTGCGACTATCTCGAAGAATCGGGTATCAGGTATTGCTTTCCGCAATTTACAGAGCAAACAAAGATCGACCGTTTATACGACATAGTATTGCTTTCCGACGGCATCGAAAACACGGAGATCATTTCCAACGATTTTACCGTACGTCAAAACGACCGCGGTATAGTTAT
>CAZVSW010000055.1:0-11159 GCA_964630005.1 uncultured Ruminococcus sp.
TGCACATGAAAACGGTCGTTGGTGACGGTAGCTTTTGGGAAAGACTTACGGGCGGCGGGGAGAAAACAGACGCGCTTTTGCTAAAGCTTGTTTTTTCGTCTCGAGCCGTCGCGCGTTTGTTGTCCCCGTCATAAAATTATGCCGTTTCTATCTTACTCGCATCCTGAAGCGAAAGCGCCTCAACTGCCTGCTCTCTCATCTTATATTTAAGTATCTTGCCGGCGGCGTTCATGGGGAACGAATCGACAAACGAAATATAACGCGGCACTTTATGCTTAGCCATATTAGCCTTGATATACTCGGTGATCTCCTCCTCGGTGAGGCTGTCGTCCTTCTTGACGATGCACGCCATGATCTCCTCGCCGTACTGCTTATCGGGCACGCCGATGACCTGAACGTCCTTGACCTTCGGATGAGTATAAATGAAGTCCTCGATCTCCTTCGGATAGATATTTTCGCCGCCGCGGATGATCATATCCTTGATACGACCGGTGATCTTATAGTATCCGTTGGGCAGACGGCGCGCAAGGTCGCCCGTGTGAAGCCAGCCGTCGCTGTCTATCGCCTGAGCGGTGGCGTGCGGCATCTTATAATAACCCTTCATTATATTATATCCGCGCGCAACGAACTCGCCGTCAACATTATCGGGCAGCTCTGCGCCGGTTTCGGGGTCGACGATCTTACATTCAACGCCGAACATCGCGCCGCCGACTGTATTGACGCGGTCCTCGATGCTGTCGGTAGTTTTTGACATAGTGCATCCGGGGCTTGCCTCGGTCTGACCGTATGTGATACAGATATCGGTCATGTTCATCTTGGCAATTACGTCCTGCATTACCTTGATCGGGCAGGGCGATCCCGCCATGATGCCGGTGCGCATGTATGAGAAATCGGTAGTCGGGAAGTCCTTATGTTCAAGCATGGCGATGAACATTGTCGGAACGCCGTGGAAAGCGGTTATCTTCAGTTTATTTATACATTCAAGCGACACGCGCGGCGAGAAATACGGAATGGGGCAGAGCGTCGTGCCGTGCGTCATGGAGGCAGTCATGGCAAGCACCATGCCGAAGCAGTGGAACATAGGCACCTGAACCATCAGGCGGTCTGCGGTCGAAAGATCCATGCAGTCGCCGATATTTTTGCCGTTGTTTACAACGTTGTAGTGCGTCAGCATTACGCCCTTGGGGAAGCCCGTCGTACCCGACGTATACTGCATGTTGCAGACGTCGTTTTTATTAATAGCGGCGGCGCGGCGGTATACCTCCCAAATGGGGGTATTTTCTGCCAGTTCAAGCGATTCTTCCCATGTGAGGCAGCCCTTCTGCTCACAGCCGACGGTTATGACGTGACGCAGGAAGGGGAGGCGCTTTGAAAAGAGCGCTTTATCCTTGGGGGTATCTGCCAGCTCGGGGCAAAGGCGCGAGATAATGTCGGTATACGACGTATCCTTATAGCCCTCGGTCATAACAAGCGTATGAGTGTCCGACTGGCGGAGCAGATATTCGGCTTCATAGATCTTATAAGCGGTATTGACGGTTACGAGCACCGCGCCGATCTTGACGGTCGCCCAGAACGTAATATACCACTGGGGGACGTTGGTCGCCCAGATGGCGACATGGTCGCCGCGCTTGACGCCGAGGCTGATGAGCGTACGCGCAAACTTATCGACGTCGTCGCGGAACTCGGGATATGTACGGTCGTAATCGCAGGTAGAATAGCGGAAAGCGTACTGATTGGGGAATTCCTCGCACATTCTGTCCAGCACCTGCGGGAAGGTCATGTCGATGAGCGAATATTTCTCCCAGACATATTTGCCCGTGCCTGCGGCGTTATCGTAAAGGTGCGAGCCGGCAGACGAGCCGCCGAGGTACTGCGCGATATAGTTCATGAACTGAGGGAGTACAACGCCCGCGTCCTCAAGCTCGGGAGCCCAGCGTTTTACCCATTCATAGGTGAGATATCCCTCAAAGTTGATCGAGCGGAGCGCAAGCATTGCGTCGTCGATCGGGATGTCGCCCTCGCCCATAAGGCGATAGGCAAAGCCGTTTTCGGTGGCAACGCTGTCCTTGATGTGGACGTATTTTATATACATGCCAAGGTTTTGCACGGTAGTTTCAGGCGCTTCGCCCTTGAAGCGGAAGGGGTGATGGATATCCCACAGCACGCCTACGCTGTCATAGGGTACGCCGTCGAGCAGTGTCTTAAGACGGGCGGTATCGCAAAATACGCCGTTGGTTTCGATAAGCAGTGTAACACCGTTTTCGGCGGCATAGGGCGCAAGCTCGCAGAGGATGCTTGTAAGGTACGCGTCGTCAACGTCGTTTTCGGTGGGTTCGGGCGAGGTGTCGCCAAGCAGACGCACAAAGCCGCAATCGGTACGGCGGGCAAAATCGATATATGCCTTGATCTCCGCGACAGCGTCGTCGTGGCGCGAAGAATCCTTCAGATGGCAGCCGCTTGAAAGACAGGACACTGAAAGACCGAGCGATTTGAGGGTCTTCATGGAAGAATCAAAGTTTTCGGGTGAAAAAGCATAGCTTCTGCCCTCGCAAATATCAAAGATAGGCTCGTTTTGCGCCTCGTCAAGACCGACGCCGCGAAGCTCTATGCCGTCAAAGCCAAGGTCTTTTGCCATGACGGTGATATCGGTAAAGCTGTTTGTGGGGCAGGCAAGAGTTGAGAAAGATGTTTTCATAAAATAACGCTCCGTAAAAAATTTCTTCGGGCAAGGCAAAAAAAGCCGCCTTGCCAAAAAAGCAAAGCGGCTGAGTGGGAACATGGTATAACACAAGGAACAACATCAAACAATGCTGTCTCATGATAACGGTGAGAAACCCGTCCGCATCTACTGACCACGGTAAAGAGGCTTTCGGCACGGCAGCTCAAGGGCGAGTGCGCTAAAGATCCGCATACCGTCTCACACCGACCGACGGCTCTCTGAAAAGCTGAAATCAATGGCTTTATCCCTATCAATGCTTTTATGTTAGTTTGATTATAACCCTTAAATCGATATTTGTCAAGACGTTTTTTTGCTGTTTTTCGATTTTTACGGTATATACAAACAAAAGCGCTCTTTTTGGGGCAAACGCGGTCAGATTAGACCAACAAGGGCGCAGCGATCGACGGTATCACGCCTGTTCTTCGCCGTTATTGTTGTCTTCGGCGGCGCTGTTTTCCGTATCTGCGGAAGGCTCTTCGCCGCTTGACTTTATTTTCAAAGCAGACATAAGCTTTTCTTCAAGCGCGTTTATGCGGGAAACTATTATGTGCGTGCATAAGGGAATGACGCACAAAAACGCCCCCAAAATCAAACCCAAGCCCAAACCGCCTCTGAACAACTCTCCGAGTAGAATTCCCACAGCAAACATAACTACGCAAAGGCAAATTGTAATACCCCTTATCATGAATTGTGACTCCATTCGTCAACAGAATATAAATTCTGCAAAAGCGCTAATTGATGTTTTTATTGCTCGGCGCTGCCGTTTTTGTTGTCTTCGGCGGCGTCTGCCGTATCTGCGGAGGGTTCATCCGTGCTTGTTTTGGCTCGCATAACAGACATAAGACTTTCTTCAAGGTCGTTTATGCGAATCAAAATGCACACGCCTAATGTCCCTAAAAAAACGAACATACCTATCACCAGCCCGAGACCGCCTGCCAAAAGCATTCCGAGAAGCGTACTCGTAATACCTGTGAACACCGAAAGAAAAATCGCAAGTCCTGTTGTCATAAATCTGCCCTCCGTATGTGTAGCTGTAATTATTCTTCAACAACCAATAAATCAGGCAGTTTATCCGGCGCGCTGTCGTCCTTATAGAATCCGGTGTATTTCAGCTCAGGAAGATCAATAGAATGAGCTCCGATGCCGTCACCGTCATAAGATCCGACTTCGTACGCGTGATATTCCGCTTCTTTTTGGTATTTTTTCTGTATTCATTATATCATTGCGCTCCGAATTCGTCAATAGTTTTTTCGTTCGCGACTATTTTTTCAGAGCAATGCACAAAAACACAAGGTGCAATTTGTATAATATGCTAATTGACGCGCCGAAGGTAATTATGGTATTATGTAGTTACAAATATGTAAAGGAAGGGATCGACCATGAAAAAACGTTCAAGGATATACCTGGTAATATCATTATTTGCAGCTGTCGCGTTATCTCTCTTCACATCCGCCTGCGAAAAAATGCCCGACACGCGCCCCGAAAAGATCGACGAAGTCCTTTGGGAACAAATGCAAAGCGCCAAAAGCGACGAGCAGATACCCGTGGTGATAACGCTGAAAGACTTAGGCGAAGATGCATATATAGGCAAAATCAAAGAAAAAACGGGCTACGACCCCGACATATACATGAACGAATCGCGTTTTCAAAGCGAAGTAGCCGGCAAGATCAGATCGACGGTCGGAAAAATAATCAAAGCCGACGAGGCGGAAAACGGTCCGCACGGCATACAGCCCCTTTCAAAAAAGGCAATAGCCTCATTGCGCTCGGCGCTTGAAAGAGAGCTCAGGGACATCGTTTCAGCCCCCGAAGACGTCATAAAATACGCCGAAAGCTATCCTGCGCTCATGGTTTCCGAATTTATTGTGATGAAGGCGAAAGCCTCCTTTCAGAACGCCAGGCTTCAGACGCTCAGCGAAGTACAGGCAAAACAGCACGATGAATTTATCGAAAAATACGTGAAACGCCGCGGCAACACCGTCACATATACGAGTACCTACACTCCCGTGATCTGTCTGAACGCCGCAAAGCTTGACATCGTGTATTATGCGGGCATTTCAGACATAGTAGATATACATTATAACGATCCCAACATGAAGTTTGTTGATTCCAACTGACACAAACAGCAATAAAAGATGAATGACATGAAGAAAAATATTTTTATTATTCTGCTGGCGCTCATTATGTGCGTACCGCTTTTCGCGGCGTGTTCGGACAGTAAAAACGAAGAATCGCTCCCCTCTTATAATATCGTTGACGACAAAAAAGAAAAGCGCAGAAGCGCGAAAAGAATTGTGCAAAGCGTATTACGCCGTTCTTGCCGACCTGTGCGCGAAGCAGAAAGTCCCCGATTAACAACAAAATAAGCCAAAAATTGCCCGGTGGCGGTATCGACCGTCGCCGGGCAAAAATTATCGGACCTGCGGAGCACCTCTCAGAGAAAGAGAGGTTCGCGGGGAGAAAACGCTTGCATTGTCTTCCCGTTATATTTTTTTCTTGATCTCCTCTGCCTTATCGGTGCTTTCCCACTTTACGCCCAGCTCCTCGCGTCCGAAATGACCGTAGGCGGCAAGGTTCTTATAAATGGGCTTTCTGAGGTCGAGCTGCTCGATGATGGCGGCAGGACGGAGGTCGAACACCTCGCTCACAATGTCGGCGAGCTTATCGTCGGCGCATACGCCCGTGCCGAAGGTCTTGACGCAGACCGAAAGCGGACGCGCAACGCCGATAGCGTATGCGATCTGAACCTCGCACTTCTTGGCAGCGCCTGCGGCAACGATATTTTTGGCAACGTAGCGCGCCATATAAGCGGCACTGCGGTCGACCTTTGTCGGGTCTTTGCCGGAAAACGCGCCGCCGCCGTGGCAGGCGTAGCCGCCATAGGTATCGACGATGATCTTTCTGCCGGTGAGTCCGCTGTCGCCCTGAGGGCCGCCGACAACGAAGCGTCCGGTGGGATTTACGTATATCTTGGTGTTGTCGTCCAGATATTTTTCGGGAATAATGGGCTTTATGACGTTTTCGATAACGTCTTTTCTTATCTGTTCAAGCGAAACGTCGGCAGAATGCTGTGAGGAAACTACGATAGCGTCGATGCGTACGGGTGTTTCGCCGTCGTATTCAACGGTAACCTGCGTTTTTCCGTCGGGTCTCAGATACGAAAGCTTTCCGCTCTTGCGGACAGCGGTAAGCTGCTTTGCAAGCTCCTGCGCGAGATAGATGGGAAGGGGCATATAACAAGCGGTCTCGTCGCAGGCATAGCCGAATACCATACCCTGATCTCCCGCGCCGATATCGTATTTATCGGTGAGCTTGCCCTCTTTTGCCTCAAGCGCCTTGTCTACGCCCATAGCAATGTCGGGCGACTGGCTGTCTATCGAAGTGATGACGCCGCAGGTATTGCAGTCAAACCCCTTGTCGGACGAATCATAGCCGATCTCTCTCACGGTATTGCGGACAGTAGCGGGGATATCGACATAAGTGCTGGTGGTGATCTCGCCCATTACCAGAACAAGACCGGTAGTTATTGCCGTTTCGCAGGCAACACGCGCCGCGGGATCTTCTTTGATGATCGCGTCAAGCACACTGTCGGAGATCTGGTCGCAGACCTTGTCGGGATGCCCCTCGGTTACGGATTCCGAGGTGAAAAATCTTTTGTTGTTCATAAACATACCTCACGTGTATTAAAAAATAAAAGCGCTTGCAAACAAACAGAGCAAGCGCTTTTTTAAGCATTTTTCACTCATCTGCCGAAAAACCGCAAAACGGTCTTCGCTGACTTGACACCTTGCAAAACGCAGGTTGTCGGGCTTCACAGGGCAGTTCCCTCCGCCGCTCTTGATAAGTTTGCATATATATCATACCACTAATACAGGGTTATGTCAAGAGGGAGAACGACATTTTTTGCGTTTTAAGCTCACATTTTCCCGACGGGTATCTTGTTTTTCAGGCGCAGATTGTCGGCGATAAGCGCGATGAATTCCGAATTCGTGGGCTTGCCGCGGCTCGTCTGAACCGTATAGCCGAAATATGAGTTAAGCACATCGAGATCGCCTCTGTCCCAAGCCACCTCAATGGCGTGACGAATGGCGCGCTCCACCCGCGAGGACGTGGTGCTGTACTGCTTGGCGACGGTCGGATACAGAGTTTTGGTCACGGAATTGATGACGTCGCCGTCCTTTATGACAAGCATTATCGAGGTGCGCAGATACTGATAGCCCTTTATATGCGCGGGCACACCGATCTGATGGATGACCTTGGTGACCTGCGCCTCAAGGTCGGATTCGGTGGGAATGCGGTCGCCGAGCTTGCGTCCTCTTTCGGCAAGGCGCGATATGCGCTCCGCCATAAACCCAAAATCGAGCGGCTTTATCATGCAATACGCCGCACCCGCTTCACAGCACTCTTCAAACATGTTCTGATTATTGAAGGACGAGAGCATGATGAACGAAGGAGTGTTTTCACGGAGCTGTTTTTTGGTGTTTCTCATCAGCCACACGCCGTCATATTTATCCAGATAGACCTCTGATATGACCACGTCGGGCTTCAGCCTTATGATCTTTGCTATCGCTTCTTCCGCGTCGGAGGCCTCGCTTAACACATCTATGTCAAATTTCTTAAGCTCTGCCGTGCATAATCTTCTGAATTCCTTGTTGGCGTCTACGATTATTACCTTTGTTGTACGTGTTGAGTTTTCCATGATAGTATCCTTTTCGTTATTTATTTGCCATATTTTACCATATCTGCTCTGTAATTGCAATATCTAATACAGAATTTATTACCATTTTTTACCGCAATATTCGACAATCGATTATTATAAGTAACAAATGGTGAGATATATTGCCATTACTCGACAATTTGTGATGGCAAGAATGTATAACAGGCAAAAAAATGCCGCCCTCAGGCGGTGATATTGAATTCATCTTCCTGAAATGGCACGAAAATGAATTAATGGCAGTCATACATTCTAATGACGGTTCGCGGATTTATAGCAAATAATTTTCTGAATATAAAATATGACCGCCGTGAAAGGCGAGCCAAATTTGTGGCAATCGCTTTCACGGCGGTCGTTGTGATCATATTCGGTTTTGGTGTAAGAAGGACGAAGGCGCGTTATTTTAACGCTGCGGTTCAGCATCGTCTTCGATCCCCAGCATACGCTCGATGAAATCGCAAAGCGCACACTTTTGTTTGTCGTTCAGACGGCAAAGCAATGACTCAAGCCGATCCTCTGTCTGCTCGCTGGCGAAAAATTCCGAGATCGGTATGTTGAGTGCGTCGCAGATATACTGCAAATATTCAATAGTCGGCTGGGTCTTGCCGAGCTCGATAAGGCGCAGATAGCTTTGAGAGATCCCCGCCATATAAGCAAGCTTGTTGACGGTAATTCCTCTTCTCTTGCGCAGCAGTGTTATTCTTTGTCCTATTTCAATTTTATTTGTAGCATCCATCGCATTTCTCTATCTTGCATATTATATGTAGATTATACAGCCAAAAGCCGCAAAGCATTGGTTGTACGGTCTATAGGATACCACATCGAGCCAAAAAACATTACGCATATATAGCGAGTTGTTATTTAGATATCGCATATTTCGCGTTTTTACGCTGATATTTCTATCGACGTCCCCCTCACGCCAATCGACGGCAACGCAGGATATATTTGCAGCATTCGCAGCTTATTGACATAACCAATTCGATATTGACATTATGAACGTTTCTGCGCTTCAACCTTCCAAAAGAACAGCTTATTTTTTTCGTGCTTCGACGCTTGACGCGGTGCGGTAACGTTAAAATATAGGCAAACACAAAAAAACAGACAAGGAAGTATGGAAAATGGACAGGACAAGAAAAATCAGAAAGATAGCGCAGACCGATATCAGCAAAAACGTCAAAAACATCGGAATATTCGCTTTGACGACACTGCTCGGAGTCTGCGAGCTGAAAAGCGGAGTGAGAATACTGCCGCTTTGCGTACTTATCGCGCTTGGCAAGCCAAGCTTTCCGGTGTTTGCGGGTGCGTTTTTGTCGTCACTGCTTTCGGCCGGCGGATTATATCTACATACCGCAGTGATCATGACCGTCTATGGGCTGGAATGGCTTTTTGACAAAAAAGAAATAATCCTCTCGTCGCGCTTCAAGGTGATGCTGGCGTGCATCGCTTCGCTCATAGTGGCAGTCGGCGAGGCGACGCGCGGCAATCTGATCTTTGAAGACATTGTAAGAAGCGCTCTGGTCTTTATATTCGTACCCTTTTCGGTGGCGGCTCTTGAAGGAGTTGTCAACCCGAAATCGGTCAGGCGCCGCCGCGAGCTCGGCGTAGTTACGGCGATATTCATTGCGGTAAAGGGCGCGAGCGTGCTTTCCGTCGGGGGCTATAGCCTGGGAACGGCGGCCGCGGCCTTTGCCACGCTTTACCTTTCCCAAAGCGGCTTCGCCTTCGGAAGTGTCTGCGGCTTTGTGTGCGGCATGGGGTGCGGCGTCTCGTGCATGCCGATGATGGGCATCATGGGCTTTTGTTACGGTATGTTCAGGGACGCCTCGCGCATTTTTGCCGGGATCTTTGCGTTTGTGCTGTCGGGATCGGCTTATGCATATCTGATGGGGCTGTCTGACGCCGTTCCCGGACTGCTCTCTGCGCTTGCGGGTGCGGGCGCATATATGGCGCTCGAAGCGCGACTGCCGCCAATGCCGCTTTTCGGCGCCGCCGCAAGAGAAGAGCGCATCGTCACCGAATCGAAGCTGTCGTCTGCGTTTTCGGCGCTTTCACGAACTTTCTTCGACGTCGGTGAGGAGAGCGCCAAGCTCAAGAAAAACAATCTGAATGAGAACGTGAAAAGCAATGTATTTGCCGTATGCGAAAATTGCCGCGGCTGTACCTGCGACAAATTCGACCTCGCCAACAGCCTTACCGACACGCTGTGGAATCGCCGCCTCGCCGTATTTGCCGACCTGCCGAAGCATATGCAGGGTTGCTGTATCAACAGCGGCGAACTGCTTCACGCGGCAAATTCTGCCGTAAACGACGGTGAAATGAAGGCGCGCGACGGCATGAATCAGCTTGCGGAGGAGTATCTTTCGTTTTCGCGCCTTATCTGCTCGGCAAACCGCACCGACCGCGAGGAGACGCAAAACGACAGCGCAAAAAGCCGCCGGGTGCGCGAGCTGCTACGCGACAAGGGGATCTCCTTCAAAAGCGTCAGCGTGACGGGCAAGCGGCGCATAAAGATCGTCGTAAAAGGGGTCGACCCCGCGAGCATACATATAAGCTCCCGCGAGCTCTGCTACATGCTGTCGACACTGCTGACGACGCGCCTTTCAGAGCCCGAATTCGTTTTTGCCGAAGGCGGCACGGAGATGCGTCTCGCGGGCATACCGACACTGCGTGTGGAATGCGCAAAAGCGATGGTGGGCAAGGAGGGCGAAGCGGTATGCGGCGACACGGTGAGCTTTTTTGAAAGCGACGGCGGTTTTTTCTATTCGCTCATATCGGACGGAATGGGCAGCGGCAGAGAGGCCGAGCTTGTCAGCCGGCTTACTTCGATCTTTCTTGAAAAGCTGCTCGCCCTTGGCGCTGAGGCGGGCGAGACGCTGCGTATGCTCAACAGTATGCTGATAAGCAAGGAGGAGGAGATATTTACCACCGTCGACCTGCTTGAGATCGACCGCATGACCGGCGATGCGCGCATGATAAAGGCGGGCGCCGCCCCGACGTTTATCTACCGCGGCGGAGAGTGCTACCGAATGGACGCGTGTACCGCACCGGTGGGCATCATCAGCGAGGTCAGGGCGGCGGAAACAAAGCTGAAGCTCAAAAAAGGCGATTTTATCGTCATGACCTCCGACGGCATAACGCCGCCCGACCCCAAGCCGTGTCTGCCAAAGACCGGCGACAAACGTACAGCGGCGGCGCTCGCGACGGCGATAATGAACGCGTGGGCAGATTCGGCGGTGTCGTCGGACGACATGTCGGTAAGTGTGATAAAAATAGCTTAATAAATGACGGGGGACAACAGACGCGCGGGAAATCAGGATAAAAAGACAATCTCAGTAAAAGCGCGTCCGTTTTCCCCCGTTAGCCCCCTTTCGGGGCGTCGCTTACGCTCCTTGTGACGGGGGAAACACATTTTCCCCCGTAAACCCCTTTTTGCTCGCGCTTGCCGCCGCTCCACAAAAAGTGCCCGTCCCCGACGGGCACTTTTTGAACGCTCCCCGCGGCGCGAGGGCTCGCACAGCTCGCCTAAGCGGTGTTTTTTCGATGCGCATGTCCCCGAAAAAACGGATTTTTATTTTAAACAAGGGACAACACGCTCCGCGCGTTTTCCCCTGTTAGACCTCTTTCATTAAGCGGTGTCTCTTCGCGACGGAATTTATTGTATAGGGTGCGCGGTTTTACTCCGTCTATCGGAAGAAAAGGGGGTTTCAGGGGGGAAAACATCAGGTT
>CAZVSW010000056.1:0-10994 GCA_964630005.1 uncultured Ruminococcus sp.
GAGATCGACTGGATTCTTGAAACGGCAACCGGCAAGGCGCGTGCCATCGAAAAAGAAGCTTCCATAGAAATGAAACGCCGCTGCGACGCATATGACGAACGCGTAAACGCCGTTTGCCAGAAGGCGGTCCGCAACGCAGTGCTGCTTGAAAAAGCCCGCATCCTCGACTGTATTGTCGCCGATGCCGAAAAGGCTTTGTGCTCGCTGGACGGCGCTCCTTATGTGACCTTCATCGCGTCCCTTTTCGCCAGTTGCGGCGAGCTTAAGAATCCTACCGTTTATTTGCAGGAAAACCGCTCGGCTCAAAAATCCGCGCTTCAGACAAAGCTCGGTACTGACCGCCTGAAGTTTGTTCCGTATGTTGACGGCGGAGTTCTCATCAAAGAAGATGATATTGATTTTGACTGCCGCGTGGGCACAGTGCTTTCCCGCTTCAGATCGGAGCATGAGCCTGAGCTGCAGGAAATACTTTTCGGTGACAACCGATGAAAAAAAGAGTACGTAAAAAGAAGGACATCGACTTTATATTCGCGTCGTCGTCCATTAATGTCCGCGAAAACCGCTCGCCGCTGAGGGATACAATATCCCGCGTGGCGGCGGCGGAAACGTATGCGGACGCTATGAAAGTGTTCACCGAGTCCGGTCTCGATGACGGCAGCGGGGATTTTATGTCCTCGCTTGATAAACAGTCCGAGGGTCTTTATGACTTCCTCCGCGAGGTTACGGACAGCAACAGTGAACCTATTATTTCCTATATGAACGCCAGGCAGGAAGTGCTGGAGCTTAAAACGGCAGTGAAAACACACGTTTTTGCCGAAGAAAAGCCGGCTGTCTCCGGCGAGAGAGCGGCTGCCTATGCGGCTATGGCTGCTAAGAACGACTTTTCGGGGCTTGGTAACAGCGTCCTCGCGGACGCCGCCGGAAAAGCGCTTGTTGAAGCGTCCGAAAGCCGCGATCCACAGACGGTCGACCTTGTGCTTGACCGCGCACTTTATGAGTACCGCCGCGATATCGCGGCAAACAGCGGTATTGATTACCTCAGCACCGTCTGCAAAAACGATGTTGATATTAAAAATCTTTGCACGGCGTTCCGCCTCAGAAGGCGCAAGGCTGTCCCGGAAGATATTTCGGTGTTTTTCTATGACGGTGGCGATATTTCCGTCGATGTGCTGACCGGGTTCGTGAACGATCCGGAAAGCGTCAGAAACACTCTTAAGACTACCGAGTACGGCGCGGCCGCGCTTGAGCTCGCGTCTGAAGAGGCTTCGCCTTCAAAGTGCGAAAAAACGCTTGAGGAAAAGTATTACGCCGAACTTGCAAAGGTTAAGGACGATATTTTCGGCAGCGGCAAGGTCGTTGCCTATGCAATACTTTATGAAAAATGGCTGTGCGATTTGAGATTGCTCCTTACGGCAAAGAAAGTCGGCAAGGTCATCTGAAGGTGAAATTATGGCAAGTATAGCTGTTATCGGGGACGGTCAGAGCATTCAGTGCTTCCGTTCCGTTGGATTTAGCACGTTCGCAGCTCCCGACGCAAAATCAGGCGGCGAACAGCTCAAACGTGCCGTGAAAGAGGGATTTGAAATTATTTTCATTACCGAAACTCTTTCCGTCGAACTCAAAGAGATCATACAGCGTTATAAATCACAGCCCACGCCGGCCATAATTCCCATACCGTCTGTCGAGGGCAACCTCGGCTATGGAATGGCTGCGATAAAGAGCAATGTCGAAAAGGCCGTCGGCGTGGATATATTGAAAGACTGATTCGCATCTGCGGCAGGGAACAGCCCCGCCGTATTTGCAGACAGGCGAAGTTTATGCTGCTTCGCTATTCAAGAGAGTGGAGATATTAATGATCACAGGAACGATAATCAAGGTTTCCGGTCCGCTTGTTGTGGCGTCCGGTATGCGCGAAGCTAATATTTCCGACGTGGTTCGTGTCGGCGAGTATAAGCTTATCGGCGAAATCATCGAAATAAGAGGCGATAACGCTTCTATTCAGGTATATGAGGAGACTGCCGGAATCGGACCCGGTGACAAGGTCTACTCCACCGGGGAGCCGCTCTCCTGCGAGCTCGGTCCCGGACTTATTTCCAATATTTACGACGGTATTCAGCGTCCGCTTGAAGTTATCCGTAAGATGACCGGTTCGAACCTTCCGAGAGGTATCGACGTACCCGGTCTTGACCACGAAAAGAAGTGGAGCTTTGAACCGGCGGTAAAAGTCGGCGATAAGATCTCTGCCGGTGATATTTACGGCTATGTTCAGGAAACGGCCGTTATCAAACTTCGCCTCACCGTTCCGCCCACATATAAGGGCGAATACACTGTTACGGCAGTGAACGGCGGCGAGCATAAGGTCGACGACGTGGTTCTTGAAGCTAACGGCGAACGCAGCAAGATGGCGCTTACGCTTATGCAGAAGTGGCCCGTCAGAAAAGCGCGTCCGTATGTTGAAAAGCTGCCCGGCAATGAACCGATGATCACCGGCAGCCGTACGATAGACAGTATGTTCCCCATCGCAAAGGGCGGTACTGCCTGCATCCCCGGTCCTTTCGGCAGCGGCAAGACCGTTGTTCAGCACCAGCTCGCAAAATGGTCCGATGTTGATATAGTTATTTATATAGGTTGCGGCGAGCGCGGTAACGAAATGACCGACGTTTTAAGAGAGTTCCCCACACTGAAAGACCCTAAGACCGGACTTTCCCTTATGGAACGTACCGTGCTTATCGCAAATACATCCGACATGCCCGTTGCCGCACGCGAAGCGTCGGTTTACACCGGCATAACCATTGCGGAATACTTCCGTGATATGGGTTATACTGTTGCGGTCATTGCCGATTCCACCTCGCGCTGGGCAGAGGCTCTTCGTGAGATGTCCGGCCGTCTTGAAGAGATGCCGGGCGAAGAAGGCTACCCCGCCTATCTTACCAGCCGACTTGCACAGTTCTATGAACGCGCAGGTAAGGTCGTATGCCTCGGCGCTGATAAGCGTATCGGCGCACTTTCCGCCATTGGCGCAGTTTCACCCGCAGGCGGCGATATTTCCGAGCCCGTTACCCAGGCTACCCTTCGTATCGTAAAGGTATTTTGGGGACTTGATTCCTCGCTTGCCTATAAGCGCCACTTCCCGGCTATAAACTGGTTGAATTCATATTCGCTTTATAAAGACAAGCTCGCCGCCTGGTATGAAAAGAACATCGCTCCGAACTGGAACGAACAGACTACAGAAGCAATGAAGCTTTTGCAGCAGGAAAGCGAGCTTGAAGAGATCGTTAAACTGGTCGGCGTCGACGCGCTGTCCGATTCGGATGCGCTCGTGCTCGAAGTCGCCCGTTCGCTTCGCGAAGACTATTTGCAGCAGGACGCGCTTTCTGTTGAGGACGCGTATTCTCCGCTTAAAAAGCAAAACGCTCTGCTTGGTCTGATACTGAAATTCTATCATGTCGCAGACTCTGCCATAAAGAACGGCGCACCGCTTGACAAGATCTCCGCGCTTCCCGTACGTGAACAGATCGGACGCGCAAAAATGGTTACCGTTGAAGAATATGAAAAGGCATATGCCGCCATTTCCGCCGAGATCGACAGCGAAGTCGCTGCTGTTGCAAACGACGACTGATTGAAAGAGAGGAACTGATAAATGGTCAAGGAATATAAGACTATACGCGAAGTCGCGGGTCCTCTGATGCTTGTGGACAAGGTCAGCGGCGTAAAATATAACGAGCTTGGCACGATCACGCTTGAAAGCGGCGAAAAACGCCGTTGTAAGGTGCTTGAGCTCAACGGCGATAAAGCCCTGCTTCAGCTTTTTGATTCAGCTGCGGGACTTAATCTTTCAAATTCCTCGGTCAGCTTTACCGGTAAAGGTATCGAGCTGGCGCTGAGCGAAGATATAATGGGCAGAGTCTTTTCCGGAATGGGCGACCCTATTGACGGCGAAGCTCCGATAATCCCCGAAAAACGCGAGGATATCAACGGCACTCCTATCAATCCTGCCGCAAGAAACTATCCTTCCGAATTTATTCAGACCGGTATCTCTACTATCGACGGTCTTAATACCCTCGTAAGAGGTCAGAAGCTTCCTATCTTCTCCTGCTCCGGTCTTCCCCATGCAGAGCTTGCCGCGCAGATCGCGCGTCAGGCAAAGGTAAGAAACAGCGACAGCCGTTTTGCCGTTGTATTTGCCGCCGTAGGTATCACTTTTGAAGAAGCCGACTACTTTATCAGCGATTTCAAACGTACCGGCGCTATCGACAGAACCGTAATGTTCATCAACCTCGCTTCCGACCCTGCGATCGAACGTATTTCGACGCCCCGTATGGCGCTTACTGCCGCAGAGTACCTTGCGTTTGAAAAGAACATGCACGTTCTTGTCATCATCACTGATATTACCAACTACGCGGAAGCGCTCCGTGAGGTTTCCGCCGCACGTAAGGAAGTTCCCGGTCGTCGCGGCTACCCCGGCTATCTTTATACCGACCTTGCTTCTCTTTATGAGAGAGCCGGCAGAAAAGAGGGCTCTGACGGTTCAATAACCATGATCCCGATTCTGACCATGCCCGAGGACGATAAGACTCATCCTATCCCCGACCTTACCGGATATATTACCGAGGGTCAGATAATCCTTTCGCGTGAGCTTCACAAGAAGGGCATAATGCCGCCTGTCGACGTGCTTCCGTCGCTTTCCCGTCTTAAGGATAAGGGTATCGGCAAGGACAAGACCCGTGAGGACCACAGCAACACCATGAACCAGCTGTTTGCCTGCTATGCAAGAGGTAAAGAGGCTCAGGAGCTTGCGGTGGTGCTTGGCGAAGCGGCGCTTTCGCCCATGGACAGACTTTATTCCGAGTTTGCAAATCAATTTGAAAAGGAATATATCAACCAGGGATTTGAAACCAACCGTACTATCGAAGAGACCCTCGACCTCGGTTGGAAACTTCTGAAGATATTCCCGAAATCCGAGCTTAAACGTATTAAGCCCGCGCTCCTTGAAAAATACTGGAAGGAGGATTAACCTCCGTGAACGATTTCAACTCCGCCGAGTACGTGGTTACTCAGGCTAAGGAGGGCAAAAACCGTCGTCTGCGCAGCTTGCTTTTGACCATGTATTTCGTGGTGGGAATAGGCGTTGTCGCCACACTTCTGGCGGTCAAGCTTGTTCCGGTCGTGGCTGTTGTTCCTATCCTGGTCTGGATAATGGTGCATTTCACATGGCGCAAAGTCAATGTTGAATATAAATACGTAATTGCGCACAGCCGCGTCACTTTCACCGAATGTTTTTCATCGGGAAGCGATAAGGTTACCATAGATGTTCCGGTCGTCGATTTTGACTATATCGGCAAACTCGAAGATTCCGAACAAAAGATTCGCGACTTCGCTCCGACCAAATCGTTCGACTACCGCGGCAGTGTCAGTAAACCTAATGCCGCTGTCGGTCTGATTACGATTGACGGCGTTAAAACGCAGGTTTTGTTCATCTACGACAAGCGTACGGCGTCGCTTTTCAAGCTTTATAATAAAAATACGGAGCTGTGATATATGCCAATTGCAAACGTAAATCCCACAAGAATGGAGCTTACCCGCCTCAAAAAGCGTCTTAAGACGGCACGCCGCGGTCATAAGCTGCTTAAGGATAAGCGCGATGAGCTTATGAAGCAATTTCTTGAGGTCGTAAAAGAAAATAAGCGTCTCAGACTTCAGGTCGAAGACGGCATCACCCGTATGTATGGCTCGTTCATTGTTGCTTCCGCCAAGCTTGGCGATGCGGCCGTCAGCGAGGCTCTTATGGCGCCGAAAACCTATGGCGTTTTGAGCGTCAGCAGTAAGAACGTCATGTCCGTCAACGTTCCGCTCTTCTCGTACGAGATCAAGGCGGCTACCGAAAACGGCGAGGGCGGCGATGATACCGATATTTATCCTTACGGCTTTGCATATACTACAGCTGATCTTGACCTTGCGGTCGAGGAATCAACGGCGCTTTTGCCGCTGATGATCCGTCTTGCCGAGGTCGAAAAGACCGCCGATATGCTCGCTGACGAGATCGAAAAGACACGCCGCCGCGTTAATGCGCTTGAATATATCATGATTCCGCAGTTTGAAAGCAAGATCAAGGAGATCACACTCAAGCTTGAGGAAAATGAGCGCGGCAACACTACCAGACTGATGAAGGTCAAAGATATGATGCTTCAGTCTCAATATTCATATTCTGACGGGGCGACAACGTAAACGTTTTCTCCCCGCCCACCTCTTTCTCTAAGAGGTGACTTTGTCTTCAGCCTGACCGGCGTGAAAAATTCACGCCGGTTATGTTCGTTAACGTACCCAATGCAGGAGGACTTCATGCTATTCGGTAAGTATATCAACAAATATTATCTGAAACACCTGCCGATGTACATATTCGGAATTGTTTCGCTTCTCGCGGTCGACTACTTTCAGCTCGTCGTTCCGCAGCTATATAAAATGACAGTCAACGGTATGAATACCGGCTACGCCGAATCCGGCGGTCAGCTTCTGCCGTTCGACATGGATTTTTTGCTGGACAAGATCTGTTTGCCAATGATAATCGTGGTGCTCATCATGGTTGTAGGACGTTTTTTGTGGCGTATCTGCTTCTTCGGCACGGCAATCAAGATCGAAACCGATCTTCGCGGACGCATGTTTGACCATTGCAAAAACCTTCCGCAGGAGTTTTATCAAAAAAATAAAGTCGGCAACCTGATGTCGCTTTTCACCAACGACCTTGAAACAATTCACGAATGTGTCGGCGTTGGCGTTATGGAGCTTTGCGACGCATTGCTGCTCGGCACGATGTCGATCGTAAAAATGGCGAGAATGAACATAATTCTCACCCTGCTTTCGCTCATACCGATGGCGTTGCTGCTCGCCGGCAGTCTTGTCATGGTCAAGTATCTTGCGGCAAAATGGGATCGCCGTCAGGCGGCTTTTTCCGATCTTTCGGATTTTGCTCAGGAAAACTTTTCCGGAATCGCGGTAATAAAAGCGTTTGTAAAAGAGAGCAAAGAGCTTTTGGCGTTTAAAAAGCTCAATGTCAAAAACGAGGATACCAATGTCGATTATACACGTCTTTCGACGCTTATGCGAATATTTCTGACACTTTTTGTCGAATCGGTCATTTGTGTTATTCTCGGCTACGGCGGATATCTCGTCTATGACGGCGTGTTCAACGCGGGACAGCTTGTCGAATTTATCGGATATTTCACGGCGATAGTGTGGCCGATCATGGCGGTATCCGAAATTATCGACCTTACTTCCCGCGGCAAGGCCAGCCTTAAAAGAATTTCCGACCTGCTCGACGTCGAATTCACCGTTCGAGACGGCGAAAACGTCAGCGATGTTTCGGAGATCAAGGGTAATATCGAATTCCGCGGTCTTACGTTCAGATATCCTGACGGCGAATTCGATGTGCTTGAAAACGTGTCGCTCGATATCAAAGAGGGCGAAAACGTCGGAATAATCGGCAAAACGGGCGCGGGCAAAACCACACTGGTCGATCTGCTGCTGCGCACATATAACGTTCCCGCCGGTACGGTCTTCCTTGACGGAATTGACATAAACACCATACCGATCAAGACCGTACGCAAATATGCCGCATATGTTCCGCAGGATAACTTCCTTTTCAGTGATACCATCGAAAATAATATCGCTTTCGCAACCGACGGCGGAACGCACGACGATGTGGAACGCGCCGCTGTTATGGCTGATATTCACGATAATATCAGTGAGTTCCCGGATACTTATCAGACGGTTCTCGGCGAGCGCGGCGTTACCGTCTCGGGCGGGCAGAAACAGCGCATTTCTATAGCGCGTGCGCTGATGAAAGACGCCAACATTTTAATAATGGACGATTCTGTTTCGGCGGTGGACGTCAAGACCGAAAAGATCATCCTTGAAAACCTCAAAAAACTTCGCAAGGGCAAAACGACCGTTTTGATCGCGCATAGAATTTCCACTGTTAAGGATATGGATAAAATAATCTTCCTTGACGATGGCAAGGTGCTTGCCGTCGGAACGCACGACAGACTTTATGCCGAATGCCCGGATTACAGGTCGATGGTCGATCTGCAAAAGCTTGACGACGCTGAAATGACCGAAGGGAGAGTGACGAATAATGCGTGAATTCTATCCTTTAATTTTGGTTGCTACGGTGGTCGCGGGTTTGCGCTCGCGTTTATCATCGCCTACCTTTCGATCAAAGATAACAAAAAAGCGCTAGGTTTTGACCGTAATATGGACGACGGCGAGATCACTCGCCGACTGCTCCGCTATGCGGCGCCGTACTGGAAAAACTTTTTGCTGGTGCTATTGCTGATGCTTCTTTCGGTGGCGTACGACGTTATATCGCCAATAATCGTCGGTAATATTGAGGAAGCGATCAAGGGCGATTTCGAGCTTTCGTACCTTTATACAAGGGTCGCGCTTTATGGCAGCATACTCGTCGTGTCGCTGGTGTCGACATATTTCCAGACGATGATACTGCAAAAAACGGGTCAGCGCATTATTTCCTCATTGAGGGAGGAGCTGTTTACCCACATAGAAAGTCTGTCGCACGCACAGCTCAACGCCATACCGGTCGGCAAGCTGGTGACGCGCCTCACGAACGATACCAACGCCATTTCCATGATGTTCACCAACCTGATCGTCAATGTGGTCAAAAACTGCTTTGTGGTCATCGGCGTGCTGACGGCAATGCTCTGCCTCAATATTCAGCTGACGCTGATGGTGCTTTGCTTTGTGCCGTTTATCGTTCTGTTCACAGTCATTTTCAGGAAATTTTCGCGCAAAGCCTATCGTAAGGTAAAGGATTCTACAACAGATATAAACACCTTCCTTTCGGAGAACCTTTCAGGCATGAAGGTGATTCAGATCTTCAACCGCGAGGAGCGCAAGAAGGACGAATTTGACGGCAAAAACCGCCTTCTCGGAAAGGCGAAAAAAGAGCAGGTGTTTGTTTTCGGAGTTTTCCGCCCGGTCGTATATATGCTCTATATTTCCTCGGTCATGTGCCTGCTCTATCTTGGCGGCAGAGGATATATCAGAGACGTGACATTCCTCGGACAGGCTGTCGGCAGCGGCACGGTCGTGACGTTTTATATGTTCATCTCCAAGTTTTTCAACCCGATCCAAAGCCTTGCGGAGCAGTTCAACTGGCTTCAGTCTGCTTTTGCGTCGGCGGAGAAGATCTTCACGCTGTTTGACATGAAGCCCGAACTGACCGACGAGCAGGACGCCATAGAGCTTGACGACGTGAAGGGCAATATTGAATTCAGACACGTGTGGTTTGCGTATACAGATGAAAACTGGGTTCTGAAGGACGTGTCCTTCAAGGTCAATGCAGGAGATACGGTCGCATTTGTCGGGTCTACGGGTTCGGGCAAGACGACGATACTTTCGCTCCTTTGCCGTAACTACGACATTCAAAAAGGCGAAATATTTCTTGACGGCGTGAATATCAGACATATAAAGCTGTCGTCGCTCAGGCGTTGTTTCGGGCAGATGCTTCAGGACGTGTTTCTGTTTTCGGGCACGATACGCAGCAATATACTCCTTCGCGAGGACGGTATTTCCGATAGCGAGATCGACGAGGCGTGCCGCTACGTCAACGCCGACAAGTTTATAAACCGTCTGAGCGGCGGTCTTGACGAGGAGGTGCGCGAGAGGGGCAATAACTTCTCGTCCGGTCAGCGCCAGCTGCTCTCCTTCGCCAGAACGATAATACATAAGCCGGCGATCATGATCCTTGACGAGGCAACGGCCAATATCGATACCGAGACCGAGCTGCTTATTCAGGATTCGCTATCAAAGATGATGAAATCGGGCACGATGCTTATGGTGGCGCACCGACTTTCAACAATTCAGCACGCCGATAATATCATCGTTCTCGATCACGGCGAGATCGTCGAGCAGGGCAGCCATAGCGAGCTGCTCGCACAGCACGGCAGATATCACAAGCTCTACATGCTTCAGTATGACAAGCAGAGATTGGCGGCGTCTGCCAATTGAATATTTGACATAATTTCAAACAAATTCCCCGCACGGTCTCAGTGCGGGGAATTTTTATGTTGCGCCGATCAGTTGCGTGTCAATGCAAGTAAATACGAACGCTAACAAAAATTACCGATAATTTTGTGTAGATGCACAAAATATACTTGACAAAAACTTTATGTCATGTTATAGTATAGTTGGATCGAAAAACAATGATACAAAAATCCCCAATATACGACAAAAGGAGCGCATTTTATGAAAAACAAGAATTCATTACTCATTACGACATTGATATTATGCCTTGCATGTGCGTTGGCGTCATGCGCTACAAACAGCGACGATGCGAGCAGTACTGATGATATCGGCAGCACTCCCGAAAATTCTGTGATTGATACAGCGTCTGAAGATTCCTCTGCGGAGGAATCTTCGGAAATACCTGCCGAAACTTCTGATGAGAGCTCAGATGAGGCTTCCGAGCCGGTCGAAGAATCATCTGAGGAGGTTTCTGAAGATGATCCGTATTATGTCACCGAAATGACTGATGAAATGGTGGTCGCTTTTTGGGAATACGTTACGGGTGAGCCTGTGCCCGATGAGTCAAGTTCCGACAAAGTGAGCAGTGACAGAAAATATTATTATGATCCGGAATATATTGCGGCGCGCTACTATGCCTATGGCAATTTGAACGGATACACGCTGTTTAATGCGATGGTTTTCAATAATAATTATACTACATATAAGCAAACAAGCTATCAGGCAGGCGAGTACCTATTCACAAGCCCGACTTACGGTCAGAAGTCCAAGGTGTTTTTATACCTTTATAAAGACGGTGAATTCATTACTTTTGAGGAAGCATACGAAGAAGGAATTGTTAACGCCAAGAGAGCTTATGAACTTATAAATAGCGCCGATGAAACAGAGCTCATCAAGAGCGCATTGCCCATAAAGGCAGAAAAGAAGCTGTTGTCAACCGCGCAGCTTGATTATGTCGC
>CAZVSW010000057.1:0-10834 GCA_964630005.1 uncultured Ruminococcus sp.
TCGCGGAGCTCGCCTTAGGGAGTTTTTTCGAGGCGCATGTCCCCGAAAAAACGATTTTTATTATATTCAGGGAGACAACGCATACGCGTTTTCTCCCCGAGCCCCTCTTTCACTAAGAGGTAAATTCGTCTTAAATACTGATAATTATATTAGTTTTGATTATCTCCAAATCGAGGTCTCGTTATGCCAATCAATATTTTTGAAATCTATAAAAACAAAAAAATAGGTTTTATAGGACTTGGAATTTCAAATTTGCCTGTTGCCCGCATGATGAATGAACGCGGGCTTGACGTTACGCTGCGCGACCGCAAGGAGCAAAGCGCAATAGACGGTTTTAAATGCATTTTCGGGGAGTCATACCTTGAAAATATTTGCGAAGATGTTCTTTTTCTTGCTCCCGCGATAAACATCTCAAAGCTTCCGGAACTCATAAGCGCAAGAGAGCGCGGAGTGATTCTCACCACTGAAATGGAGGAATTTTTCAGACTCTGTCCATGCCTCAGGATCGGAATCACCGGAAGCGACGGAAAGACGACCACCACAACGCTTATTTCAAAAATGCTGGAACATGCGGGCAGGCGCGTGTTTACCGGCGGTAACATAGGCGCAAACCTGTTTTGCCATCTCGAAGAGATGAACGAAAATGACGTTGCCGTATGCGAACTTTCGTCGTTTCAGCTCATAAAGATGGATATGTCGCCCGACATCGCAGTGCTCAAGAATATCGCCCCAAATCATCTCGACTGGCACCATGATATGGACGAATACGTTGACGCCAAGAAAAATATTTTCCGCTTTCAAGGCAAAAAGTGTCGCTGCGTACTGTCGGCGGACAACGAATATACCAAAAGCTTCTTCGGCGAGGTGAACGGCGAGTTGATTGCCACATCCGGAACAGAACTTTTACAAAACGGTGTTTCGTATCTTTCGGACGGAATATACGTCAAGGGCGAAAAATGGCTGAATGACAGCGACATTTTTCTTGTCGGACGCCACAACAGAAACAACTATGCCGACGCGCTCGCGGCGCTATACGGTCTTATAACGCCCGACGACGCACTGTACGTCGCGAAAAACTTCGCCGGCGTCAAGCATCGCATTCAGTATATAGCCGAAATTGACGGCGTAAAATACTATAATTCGTCTATCGATTCAAGTCCTTCAAGAACCGAAGCCGCGCTCAGATCATTCAGTCAAAAAGTTATAGTCATATGCGGCGGATACGACAAGCATATTCCATACGATCCGCTCGGCCCGCTTTTTTGCGAACACGCGAAAGCCGCCGTCACAATGGGTGCGACAGGCGAAAAGATCCGCACAGTGCTTAAAAACTGCGCTTTTGGCGGAAGCGTTCTGACCGCCTCCGACATGCACGATGCGGTTTTAAAAGCCAAGGAAATTGCGGAAAACGGCGACATCGTAATACTATCCCCTGCATCCGCAAGCTTTGATCTGTATAAAAATTTCGAAGAACGCGGCGATACCTTCATACGCGAAGTAGAAAATTTAAAGTAAAAGGATAGCTAACTGACATGGAAAAAATATATGAAACCGCGCGGTTTCTCAGCCAGATCCCCTCTGTCGGAGGTTTGGCAGAAAGCGCCTCGGAAACAGTTCGTCTTTACTGCGAAAAGCAATCGCTTTTCGACGAGATAAGGGTCATTCCTACCGGCACAGTCCTCGCATATAAGAAAAGCAAGGTAGAAAACGCCAGGACGTTGCTGATCGATGCGCATATCGACGAAATCGGTTTTGTGGTTACAAACGTCTTTGACGACGGTTTTATTTCTGTTGCAGGCGTAGGCGGCGTGGACACACGCGTGCTTTCCGCATCTGAAGTAACGGTATACGGCAAGGAAGCGGTCAAAGGTGTTTTCACTTCCAAACCCCCGCACCTGCAAACAGCAGGCGAACAAAACAAAAAAATTGACATCAAGGATCTGTTTATCGATACAGGTCTCGACGGCGAACATCTAAAAGAACTCGTTCGCATAGGCGATTTTGCCAACATGACCGGCAGTTGCGAGCGTCTTCTCGGAAACCGCATAGTTTCAAAGACGATGGACGACAAAATATGCGCCGCACTGATTTTAAGAGCAGTCGAGCTGATTTCTGAAAGCGATCCGGGGATCAATATATGCTGTCAATTCTCTACCGGCGAAGAAACGGGATATTCGGGAGCGGCAACCGGTGCATTTTCCGCAGAGCCCGACTATGCCATTGCTATCGATGTATGCAATCCCTACTTCCCTGACGGAGATAAAACGCGAAAGCGCATAGAACTCGGTTGCGGCGCAGTGATATCGTATTCGGCAACTACATGCCGCCCATTCACAAAAAGGCTTCACAGCTGTGCAAAAGACAGCGGATTCAAACACGTCATTCTTGCCGAACCGGGACGAACCGGAACTAACGCCCATGTGATCGCCATTGCGCGCGAAGGCGTACCTACGGCGCTTATATCCATCCCGCTTCGTTACATGCACACCGCTTCGGAGGTAATCGATCTTTCGGACTGCCTTGAAACGGCAAAGCTGCTTGCCGCGTTTGCAAACGAGCTTGGAGGTGAAAACAATGCTTGAACTTCTAAAACGTCTCTGCAACACCTTCGGTCCTTCGGGATATGAGGATGAGGTAAGAGAGATTATTATAAGCGAGATCAAAGATTTCGCCACGGAATACAGAATCGACGCAGTCGGCAATCTGATCGTCTTCAAAAAAGGAAAGCAGAAACCGGGTTATAAGCGTCTTTTCTCCGCCCACATGGACGAAGTAGGGTTCATGATAACGAACATCGATTCCGACGGCTATGCAAACATAGAACCGATAGGCGGTATTGACCGCCGTGTTGTCGCCGGACGCAGAGTAACTATCGGCGACAGCAGAATACTCGGCGTCATCGCCGCAAAGCCGATACACTTACAGCCGCCCGAAGAGCGCGGCATCTGCATACCGATCGACGAATCTTACATTGACGTCGGAGCGCATTCCGAAGATGAAACCAAAAAATATTTTGATATTGGCGACCTCGCTTGCTTTACGCCGAATTTCGAGTACTTCGGCGACGGAAGAATAAAATCCAAAGCCATTGACGACAGATTCGGATGCGCGGTACTCATCGAGATGATAAAATCCGAGCTTCAGTACGACACGTATTTCGCGTTTTGTATATGCGAAGAGACCGGCTGTCGGGGAGCGCTCGGAACGGCATTTTCCGAAAAAGCAGACTTTGTGTGCGTTGTTGAGGCCACCACCGCCGGGGACATACACGGCGCGCCGAGATCGCAATACGGCTGCGTACAAGGCGATGGCGCTGTTATCTCATTTATGGACGGCGGCACAGTCTATGACAAAGAGCTTGTCAGAAATGTTATGGCTCTTGCCAAAGAAAACAACATTAAAGCACAGCTTAAGAGCCTTGCCGTCGGCGGTAACGACGCTCAGGCATATCAAAGAGTTCCGCGCGCCACAAAGGTTTTGGCTGTATCTGCACCGGCAAGATATATTCACTCGCCAATGTCAACTGTAAAGATCAGCGATCTTGAAGAGATAAGATCGCTCCTTATGTTCCTCGCAAACAATGAAATAAATATCGGAGGTCAAGCAAATGATTAACCTGATAAAAAAATATATTTCCGCGTTTTCCGTCACAGGAAACGAACACACCCTTGCCGAGATAATAAAAAACGATATTGCACCGTATGCGGACACCATTGAAGAAGACGCGATGGGCAATCTTATCGCTTTTAAAAAGGGCGAAGACAGCTCAAAACGCACCATGCTCGCTTCTCATATGGACGAGATTGGCTTTGTTGTCACACATATCGAAGAAAGCGGTTATATCAGAGTCGCACAGGTCGGAGGCATCAACCCTGTCGCCTCCTCATACGGCGAAGTAGTATTCGAAAACGGTGTGAAGGGTGTGATCGCAATCGACGCCGGCACTCAATTTTCCGATATTTCCGTCAAAAAAATGTTTGTCGATATAGGTGCAAAAAACAAGAAAGAAGCCGAAAAAAAGGTTTCTGTCGGCCTGTACCTTTCCCTTACCCAAAGAATAACGCGCCTTGCAAACAATCGTATTGCCGCCAAAGCGTTTGACGACAGAGTCGCATGTGCCGTACTTGTTGAAGCCGCGCGCAGAGCCGTAAAGATCAAACACGATACCTATTATGTCTTCACCGTCCACGAAGAGGTAGGTCGCAGAGGTGCAACTGCCGCCGCCAACCTGATACTTCCGACATACGGCATCGCCTGCGACGTAACTCCTGCATTCGATGTTCCCGGCGCATCCGGAGGCGCAGTTTCGATCGGCAAAGGCGCAGCTATAAAGATCAAAGACAGCTCCGTCGTCTGCTCGAAAAAAATCGTAGACGAGCTTACCGCTCTTGCGGACAACGCAAAAATCAAATATCAGTACGAAGTTCTCACCGCCGGCGGAACAGATACCGGATCGATGCAGGTAGCAGGTCCGGGATGCTTTGCCGGATGTGTATCCATCCCTCTGAGATATGTTCACACACCTATAGAGACGTTAGATAAATCAGACCTCGACGCATGCGCCGAGCTTTTGAAGGAGTTTATTGAAAAAGCATGATAATAAGTGAAAAGATCAAAGCGCTTGCTTTGGAATGTGATAACGAACTAAAAGACATTTATGCCAGAATAGACAACACCGCGCTTTTCAACACCGAAAAGGTTCTCGACGCTTTCCGTGCCGAGCAGATAAGCGAACGCCATTTCTATCCCACAACGGGATATGGTTATAATGACGACGGACGTGACGCCGCAGACAGATTGTTTGCGCGTTGCTTTGGCTGCGAAGCAGGATTCGTAAGCCACAACATAATATCGGGTACGCACGCTATTGCGATCGGTCTTTATGCCCTGCTTAAAAGCGGCGACACCATGCTGTCAGTCGCGGGAAGACCGTACGACACCCTCCAGAGCGTGATCGGTCTGGGCGGAGAAGAAAACTCAATAATATCCGGCGGTGTAAAATACCGCGAGCTTTCGCTTACATCTGAGGGCAGGATCGATATTCCCGCCGTCCTTAAAGCGATCGAAGAGGATAAGACCATATCTATGATCTATGTGCAAAGATCAAAAGGCTATGATTCACGCCGTACCCTTACCGCAAAAGAGATCAACGAATTATACGACGCGGTAAAATCAGTGTCTGACGCATATGTTTTCATAGATAACAACTACGGTGAATTCACCGCCGAATACGAGCCCAAAGGCGATCTGCTCGCAGGTTCGCTCATCAAAAACGCCGGAGGCGGTATCGCAGAATGCGGAGGATATATCGTAGGAAGCAAAAAGGCCGTCGAGCTCGCCGCCGGACGGCTTACCGTCCCAACCGTCGGACGGGAGGCAGGCGCTTCAATGGGAATGACAAAGCCCATCATAAAAGGACTGTTCTTTGCCCCTCATACCGTTGCCAACGCCATGAAGACCGCACATTTTGCCGCACTGCTCTTTCAAAAGCTGGGATTTTGCGTAAATCCTTCGCCGTTTGAGCCGAGAGAAGATATCATACAGGTCATTTCCCTCGGAACACGCGAAAAGCTTATTTCATTCTGCAAGGGAATTCAGTCCGCATCGCCGATCGACTCATTCGTTGTTCCGACTCCGGGAGACATGCCCGGATATGACGACGAGATAATCATGGCGGCAGGCGCTTTTACTCAGGGATCGTCGATCGAGCTTTCTGCCGATGCGCCGCTCAGAGAACCGTTTCAGATATACATGCAGGGCGGTCTGACCTTCGAATCGGGCAAGCTTGGCGTTATGTCCGCAGCAACCGAAATAACCGATTGCGTCGAAACTTGACTTTTTTCCGAAAATATAATATAATAACACAGTTCACAAATTAAAAAGGAAATTACCACTATGTCTAAAATAATCATTCCGGAAGGATACACCAGCGATTTAAGCCTTTATCAGACGCAAACAGCTATCGGCATGCTCAAACGTCAATTCGAAAAGCATCTTTGCCTCGCTCTGAATTTAAAAAGAGTTTCAGCTCCGCTCTTCGTCAACCCAAAGACCGGTCTTAACGACGACCTGAACGGCGTTGAACGTCCCGTAGCGTTCGATATCAAGGAAAACGGCGCAACAGCCGTGGTAGTACATTCGCTTGCAAAATGGAAGCGTATGGCGCTTTATAAATACGGTTTTCCTGTTGGCGAAGGTCTTTATACTGACATGAACGCCATCCGCCGCGATGAGGACATGGATAACCTTCATTCGATCTATGTTGACCAATGGGACTGGGAAAAAGTTATAAGCGCCGAAACACGCAATGTCGATTATCTCAAAAATACCGTCCGCGATATTGTAAAATCCGTGTGCCGCACACTTGACGACCTTAAAGAAAGCTTTCCGTCACTGAAAACAGAGCTCTGCCCTGACGTTACTTTCATTACAACGCAGGAGCTTGAGGATATGTATCCCGATCTTACACCGAGACAGCGCGAAGACGCCATATGCAAAGAACACCGCACCGTGTTTATTATGCAGATAGGCGGTAAACTGCGCTCCGGAATCAAGCACGACGGCAGAGCACCCGATTATGACGACTGGTCGTTAAACGGCGATATCATGTTCTGGAACGACGTACTCGGACGCGCATTTGAGGTGTCATCGATGGGTATACGCGTCAATTCCGAATCGCTGGACAAGCAGCTCAGCGAAGCAGGCTGTGACGACAGACGTTCACTTGAATTCCACAAAATGCTGCTCGAAAACCGTCTGCCCCTTACAATTGGCGGCGGCATAGGTCAATCGCGCCTTTCAATGCTCCTCCTCGGCAAATGCCACATAGGCGAAGTTCAGGTTTCGATATGGGACGACGAAACTCTTGCTGTCTGCAAAAATAACGGTATAGATATACTCTGAGAATTACACTAACATATCGAAAGGAAGTACTCTTCAATGACCAACATCGAATCGATCTTCGGAAGCATGGTATTTTCCGATAAGGTCATGCGCGAACGCCTCCCGGACGAAACATATAAAAGTCTGAAAAAGACAATCGAAAACGGCAAGACACTTGATCTTTCACTTGCAAATACCATTGCCGCCGTTATGAAGGACTGGGCAGTTGAAAAGGGCGCTACTCATTTCACTCATTGGTTTCAGCCCATGACCGGAATCACCGCCGAAAAGCACGATTCTTTCATTTCCCCTCAAAAAGACGGCACTATAATGCTCAAATTTTCGGGAAAAGAGCTTATAAAAGGCGAATCGGACGCTTCTTCATTCCCTTCGGGCGGTCTGAGGGCTTCTTTTGAAGCAAGAGGCTATACTGCCTGGGATCCTACATCATACGCATTTATCAAGGAAAACACCCTTTGCATCCCTACGGTATTCTGCGCCTACAACGGCGAAGCGCTTGATAAAAAAACTCCGCTTATACGTTCGTCCGCTTTGGTATCAGCTCAATCCAAGCGCGTTTTAAAGCTTTTCGGAATCGATACAAAGGGCGTCAACCCTACGATCGGAGCGGAACAGGAATATTTTCTTGTTGACAAGGAATGCTTTAACAAGCGCGAAGACCTTGTATATACCGGAAGAACACTCTTCGGCTCGCGTCCGCCCAAAGGTCAGGAAATGAGCGACCATTACTACGGCGCGATCAAGCCGCGTGTGAAGAAATTCATGTCCGAGCTTGACGATGAGCTTTGGAAGCTTGGGGTATACGCAAACACGGAACATAACGAAGTAGCTCCTGCTCAGCATGAGCTTGCGCCGATATATACCGGTGTCAACCTCGCTACCGACCAAAACCAGCTGACAATGGAAATAATGAAGCGAATCGCAGACAGACACGGTCTTGTTTGCCTCCTTCATGAAAAACCGTTTGCGGGCGTAAACGGCTCAGGTAAACACATTAACTGGTCGCTTCAGACCGCTGAGGGCGCTAACCTCTTTGAACCGGGTAAATCGCCGTCGGAAAATGCCGTGTTTCTGCTGTTCCTTTGCGCTGTCATTCGCGCCGTTGATAAATATGCCGATATTCTGAGAATTTCCGCCGCTACAGCCGGAAATGACCACCGTCTCGGCGGCAGCGAAGCTCCGCCTGCGGTATTCTCCGTTTCGGTAGGCGACGATCTTTATGAGATTCTCAGCGCAATCGAAGAAAATCGCCCGTGCAACAACAAGTCGGCAGGCGAGCTTGAGATAGGCGTTGATTCACTTCCCCATTTCCCGCGCGATACCACGGACAGAAACAGAACGTCTCCTTTTGCATTCACTGGAAACAAATTCGAATTCAGAATGGTCGGTTCTTCCCAGTCGACGGCAGGACCTGTAACCATGCTTAACGCCGCTGTCGGCGATACGCTTTCGGATTTTGCCGACACGCTTGAAAATGCGTCCGATTTCAACAGTGCGCTTAACTCGCTTATCCGTCAGACGATCAAAGATCACAAAAAGATTCTTTTCAACGGCAACAACTATACAGACGAATGGATAGACGAAGCAAAGAAACGCGGACTTGTGAACTTCCGCTCAACTCCCGAGGCGCTTCCTCATCTTACCGACAGTAAAAATGCAGAGCTGCTTTCAAAATGGAACATTTATTCCGAAAGCGAGCTCAGGAGCAGAGTTGAAATATTGCAGGAAAACTATATTAAAACGCTCACCATAGAGGCGCTCACCATGATGGATATGGCAAAGCGCAATGTCGTGCCCGCTTTGATAAAGTTTTCGGGCGACGTATCTGCCGCCGCGCTTTCAAAAAAATCGGTATGCAACGACGCCGACATCACGATAGAAGAGGATATCATCAAAGAGCTTTCGCTTATAACCAAGCGCATATACGAATCCGTAGCACGCCTTGATAAAGAGCTTGCGAGAGCAGCCGCAAAGAGCGATCTTACAGAGCGTTCCATGGATTACAGAAACCGTGTATTTTCAGAAATGGAAGCGCTGCGCGCCTTTGTAGACAAAGCCGAAACTATCGTAGGCAAGGAGTATTGGCCGTACCCATCTTACGGTGAAATACTTTACAGCGTATAAAATTAATGAGCACCCCATTTGAGGTGCTCATTTGTTATTACGCCTTATGACAGCTTGATAGTTTCGCCGCTTGGAGCACAGTACTCTATGCCGTCCTTTTCGAAAAACACGTCAACGGACGAAGCATTATATACCTCTGTCTGATCTTCATTGAAGCGAAGCGCTCTGTACGCGCATACATAGTCGTATATTTCGATATTGGTAGCATACCAAACATCGTCTCTGCCTCCAACAGCCTTACAAAAATCCTCGATAACGTTCCAGTTACCGTCGCTTCTGAACTCATAAGTATGACCCCAAAGGTAAAACAGCTTTGGCTTGGCCGAATCATCTTTAGTAAATTCAGCGGCATATTTCATGAGATTCTCATCGGCGTGGTGGCAGGTAGTACTCATACGTAGCCAGTCTTTTGGTATATCAAAGCGTCCGGTGCATACTACGGTACGCGAATAGGCGATGCCGCAGTCGGCGGCGATCCTGACAACTCTGTCGTCATACGTACCGAACGGATATGCCATGCCGCGTACGTCAACGCCAAACATAGCCTCCAGCGTTTTCTTATCTTCGCCTATCTCACGCGCGATCTCTTCCTCAGAGAGCTTTTCGAGATACGGATGAGTATAGGTATGCACAGCAACCTCATGACCGCTGTTTGTATAAAGATCTATCGCCTGCTGCTTTGTGAGATGATAAAAGTAGTGGTCGTTGTCTTCGCTCCTGGGAGATTCGGAAAATATACCGCTGTTAAGGTTGAATGTTGCCTTAACACCGTATTTATTGAGGATATCTATCATTTGGATATCCGTATCAACGCCGTCGTCATAACTGAGCGTAAGGGCTTTTTTCAAAAAGCCCGGAAAACGCATATAAATATTCATATTCATCAACCCTTATAGCTGTCTTTGAGATTGACTACCCTATTGAAGCAACCGTTCTTGGTATCAACACAGAAGTAGCCTGTTCTTACAAACTGGAATTTTTCACCGGGTTTTGCCTCGGCAAGTGCAGGTTCCGCCTTGACGCCGCAAAGCCTGATTGCCGAATCGTTATTAAGAAAATCGATATATGACGTTCCTTCAGGCAGATCATTCATATTTTCACGGGTAAAGAGTCTGTCATAGAGTATAACGTCGATATCGACGGCATGACGTGCCGAGACCCAATGTATCGTTCCCTTTACCTTTCTGCCGTCATACGGATTTCCGTTGCCCGACACAAGATCGGCCTCGCAATGCACCGCAACGATGTCTCCGTTTGCGTCCTTTTCAACCGATTTATATTTAACGATATATCCACCCATCAAGCGGACTTCTCCGTCAGGCTTAAGCCTGAAAAACTTGGGAGGCGGTACTTCGGCAAAGTCGTCAGAATCAATATAAAGCTCACGGCAAAACGGAACGCTGCGCGTACCTGCGTCAGGATCGTTTTGGTTGTTTGGCAACTCAAAGTATTCGACCTTATCCTCGGGATAGTTATCAACAACGAGCTTGATCGGATGCAAAACAGCGACTCTTCTCTGAGCAGTACTGTTGAGCTCCTCGCGTACACAGTGCTCCATAAGTCCCATATCGACCATGCTGTTTGCCTTTGATACGCCGATGCGCTCACAAAAATCAAGAATGGAGGCAGCGGTATAGCCGCGCCGTCTCATGCCGCAAAGCGTAGGCATACGAGGGTCGTCCCAGCCGTCAACAATAGAATTTTCCACAAGATACCGCAGATATCTTTTTGAAAGCACGGTATTGGTTATATTAAGCCTTGCAAATTCTATCTGACGCGGCTTTGATGGCAATGTCACATTCTCCAC
>CAZVSW010000058.1:0-10709 GCA_964630005.1 uncultured Ruminococcus sp.
CAGAATAATTAAATAAAGAATGATAAATAAGGGAGAAGCCGTGTGCTGAAGCGGTTTCTCCCTTACTTTCTGCTTTTATTTTTTGCGTTTTTTTGCGAATACGGCTACTATCGCCGCGACAGCCGCAACGATTCCCGCGCCGACTGCGACAGGAACAACGGGGAAGCCGTTTTTGTCCGTTTCTTCGGGTTGGGAGCGGCCTTCTACCTCGTTTTCTGATATTTCCGAGGTCTCATCGCTTATTTCCTCCGATGATTCTTCAACCGGTGGATTGAGGTAATTATCTATCGCGAGGCTGAGCTCGTTATAGAGCCCCTCAAGGTGCGGTACATACTGAACGCTCCTTCTTAGATATGCCTTAACTGCGTTATATGCCGGACGTATTTCGGGTTTTGTTGAAAGCTCTTCCGCTTTAGCCATAAGCTCGCTGTAATCGGGTAGCGGCGCATAGACTTCAAATTCGGAAATACCGCCGCTGTAATAGGTATTATACGGCGTGCAGAACCAGCGTTTGAGCTGAACGTATTTGATATAACGCGCTTTGACAGCGTCGAACTTGCCGGTAAACGCCTGATTGCGTTCGCCTTCGGCAATGCCGGATTCTTCCCAGATCTTTTCGAAGTTTTCGCCGTCGTTTGAAATATAAACCTCAAAGGCGGGAATCGTTTCGTAAAAGCTTATTTTGATCTCGCTGAAAGAAGTTTCCTCGCCGAGGTCGACAAGCATCCATTGTTCGTCCTTGTCGCGGGCAAACGACAGACGTGTGTTCATGTTGCCGTCGACCGCCATCGGTTCGTTGAGACCATAGTCGACCTCAAGACCGCTTACGGTCACTTTTTTGTCCAGCGCGAGGTTTGCGTTGATCAGGTTCTTATCGGGGTTGAAGGTATGTTCGGTTATATCAAGCGATTTTATTGCCTTGCTGATGTTTTCGAGCGGAAGCACAAAGGTCGAACCGCCCTTTGCATCGGCTTTCTTAACGCGCGAGTTGGCGGGTAAATAGTACCATGTGTCGTCCACGATGAGGAGCGTGCGGCTTCTGTCGGCATAAAGCTGGAACTTGACGTCCGTATTTTTGGGGATCACATAGTCATATGTAAAGGTATAAGACTCGCGGTCAAAGCAAATCTTGCCGTTTTTGTTTACGTAAAGACGTCCGTCGCTGCCCGAAAGCAGGTCGGTAGCATACTCGCTGACGTTGACGGTTGCGGTCATCAGGTAGGGATATCCCACCGATTTTATTCCGGATGCGTTATCGAGAGTGATGGGAAGCTCTTCGTGACGTCCCGGATTGCTGCCGCCGGTTGTGAGCGAAAGGGTGTTGAAGCGTTTGACAAAATCATCGGCGCTGATGCTTCTTGTCTGTTCGCCGCACCACGCTTTTTCGGAAATAAGGCAGACCTGATATCTCACGCGGTCGAAGATATCGAATGTCGAAAATCCGCCCCAGTCACACCAGAGATCGTTCCAAAGGGCGAAGCAAGCGCCTTTCAGCTGGGGGTTATCGTGAGCGACGGATGTTGAGGCGCCATAACCCATATAATTGACGAACCATGTTGTATAGAGCGACTTGAGGTCGTAATAATCGGCAAAGCCGTAATTACCGCCGGGAACGCAGTAAAGCACAGGACCGCAGGTGTTTATAACATCATAGCCCATGTTGAACAGAGTGCGGTAATCCGAAAGCGAGACAGCCCAAAAATTTGTCTGCGCGTCGCCGCTTACCGGGGTTTTTCCGTTGAAGCCGTCGCCGCCGAACGAGCCCCAGAAACGCGGTGTGCATCCGCGCGAGCCAAGGTGTTTTATCAGCGTGTCGGTATAGGCGCGCATCTGCTCGTTATAGCCGGACGGGAATTCGTCAGTGCCGAAATGAACGGTCTTTGATACGAAGACAGGGTCATCGCCGAGTATGTATTCATCCCAAAGGTCGCAGACAAACTGTACTGCGTCGGGGTTGGTAATGTCGAGATGACTGCCGTCAAACATATATTCGGGCACTGCTTTGGCAAAGCAGCGGCTGTGTGCGGGAGTGTCTATTTCGGTAACGACTTCAACGCCGTATTCGAGCATACGCTTCTGATAGTCGCGGTATTCCGCCTTTGTATAGTGTTCCTCGGCGGTGAGATTCGGCACATTGCTTTCCAATCTGAAATAGCCGTTGCCGTCAGAGCCGTTGTCATTGATATGAAGATGGATCTCGTTCAGCTTGAACCAGGCGAAGTACTTTGTGATCTCCTCGACGTATTCAAGCGGCACATAGGCTCTGGCTACGTCGAGCATACCGGATCTTATAGGATATGAAGGCACGTCATATATCTCGCCGTTAGGCATATATCCGTCGGCGACATATGATTGCAGTACGGTTATGATGCCGTAAATAAGTCCTTTCGGGGTGTTGGCATAGATATCGATGCTTTTATCTGCGCGCAGGATATAGCCTTCGTCGCCCAGTGCGTTTATACGTTCTTCCGTAACATTGCTGAGATTATTGACAGACGCGGTGTGAAGGCGTATATCGCCGTTCGCCTTGCCGTAAGCGAGCTTGGGGGCAAAGCCGGTGATATCGGAAAAGTATTCGGAAATAATGTTTTTCTGTTCTTCGGAGACAATGTCTTCGCTTTCGAGCACAATGGTGAGCTGCCTGTCCAGCTTGATATTGCCGTAAAGTCCGTTCCATTCACGTACGGCGGGTATTACATTCGGCGCGGGGTTTGGTGCTTCTTCAGCTGCGGCGGACATTCTTCCCGAAATGGGAGCGGCAGCTCCGCAAAGCAGCAGTGCGAGGGTGAGCGCTAAAACCTTTTTTTTCATAAATTTCTCCTTTTATGCGGCAAGAGAGGATTCTCTTGCATCGGTTGTTTGTTGTGACGGCGTACTGTCGCCGGTTTGATAGTCTATTTCGATTCCGGGCTGAATGTTGTGTACATAAACGCAAAAGCATATGCTTTCGCCGTCGTCTTCAAGAGAAAACGCTTCCATGATCACTCCTTTTGCGACGAGGTCGTCGCTTATATAGATCGGCGTCACCCGATACATGACATGAAGATTGTTTTCTTCAATGCACTGCGCGACCATGAGCTCAAACGGCAGCATACCGACGACATTCAGATACCGTGTGCCGGTTATTGTGTTTTCGACCTTGGAGTTTTCGCCGGTGAGCATATAGCCGAGAAGGTGGCAACGGTTATAAAGATAGCCGCCTTCGATGAAATCGTACTTTATCGAGTGCCAGCCCGACGGGTTGCTTTTATAAGTGCTTTCGCGCTCTCCTGATGCAAGCGTTTCAGGTCCTACACAGCTGACCGCCATGCCGCTTCTGCCAAGACTGTCAAGCGGACTGAGCTTCATAAACGGGTTGGGAAACAGACCTTCTGTGTCAAAAAACGGTTTGTTGCCGTTTAGTACCGTATAGGCGTCGCCGCTGTACTTGATAAAAAGCGCTGAATTTGACGGAGGCGGAGTGTTCAGATCCTCTGATATGAGGAACGGGCGATCCTGCCAGCTTTCCTCCTCCCATGAATACTCCTGAATAGAAAATGTCAGCGATATATCCGAAAAAGGCGCTTCGTTGGAAGTGTTGTTTCTGAAAATGATAAAAGCAGAAACGATTACCAGTACAACGAATAAAACGGTTATAAATCTGCTTTGGCTGTGTCTTTTTCTCATCTCTTTTTCCACGCTACGGGCGAGAAAAGTATGAGCATCGGCATTATCTCAAGCCTGCCGAAAAGCATGTCGAGCGAGAGTATTATTTTTGAAAATGCGGAAAACGCGGAGAAGTTGCCCATTGGTCCTACGGTATCAAGACCCGGACCGATGTTGTTTACGCATGATAAAACGGCGGTGAAGTTTGTTTCAAGACTGAAGCCGTCAAACGACAGCAGGAGAATCGATGTGATGATCAGCGTGATATATATCGCCAAATAGTTTCCTGCGGCGCGTACATTCTCTTCGGGAAGCACCTCGCCTTCGACTCTGACCACGTTTACGGAGCGCGGCTTCAGCATGTGTCTGATCTCGCGGAAAATGCCTTTGATCAGGATGATCACGCGTGAGACTTTAAGTCCGCCTGCGGTAGAGCCGGCACACGCGCCGATCATCATAAGAATGGTTATAATGGTTTTTGAAAATACCGGCCAGAGATTGAAGTCCGCTGTCGAAAATCCGGTGGTCGAAACGATCGATGTCACCTGGAAGAACGATGCGCGCAGACATTCTTCGGCTGACGCGAACATATCCCACGTATTTGCCGCGATCGCGGCGGTCGCAAACAGACATATGATCAGATATATTCTGAGCTCTTCGTTTTTGAGCACCTCGCGGGCGCGTTTTATGAGGATGAGATAGAATAAGTTGAAATTGACGCCGAATATGAGCATGAAAAACGCGATGATCCATTCGGCCGCGGGGTTATTATATGAAAGTATGGACTGATTTTTGACCGAAAAGCCGCCTGTGCCGGCTGTGGCAAACGCGTTTACGACAGAATCGTAAAACGACATGCCGGTGCAAAGCAGGCATATTGTCTGTATAGCGGTGAGGACGATATATATACCGTAAAGTATCATCGCGGTATGTTTGAGCTTTGGCACGAGCTTGCCCTTGACCGGACCGGGTACTTCCGCCCTCATGAGGTGTATTGCCTGACCGTCGCCCGAAGGGAACAGCGCCAGCATGAATACCAGCACGCCCATTCCTCCGACCCAGTGTGTAAAGCTGCGCCAGAGCAGTATGCCGTTCGGAAGACCTTCGATCTCGGTGAGTATCGACGCGCCTGTTGTGGTGAAGCCCGAAACCGTTTCGAAGAATGCGTCTGTGTAATCAGGAATAGCGCCGCTGAATACAAACGGAAGCGCGCCGAAAAGCGACAGCAATATCCATGACGCCGCGACGCAGATAAAGCCTTCCTTCGCATAAATGCGCGTGTTTTTCGGCTTCAGCAATATGGCGGGCAGGGAGATCGCTAGGAGAATGATTATGGTGTAAATAAACGGCATCACATCTTCGGAATATATAATCGCAGTACCGGTCGGTATCAGCATCAGCGCTGATTCGATCGATAGCATCAGACCGAAGAAATAGCAAAGCATTCTGTAATTCATTAGGCAATAATATCCTTGATACTGTTGAGTTTGCAGCCGGAGGTGACAACGATGACAGTATCTCCTTTGGAGATCATATCGTTACCTGAGGGTATGATGACTTTATCGCGGTGGACGATGCAGGCTATAAGTATGCCCGATCTCAGACGCAGTTTTTTCAGGGGTATCTCCGTTACGTTTTCTACTTTGTCCTTGATGATGAATTCGAGGGCTTCCATCTTATCGTCCATGAATTTGTGGAGCGATTCGATCTCTGAATCGCGCGCATTCGCCATGGCGCGGACATAACGGAGTATATATGACATGGTGGAGGATTTTGGCGACACAATGCTGTCAAGCCCCGCGCCTTTGAAAAAGTCGATGTACGACATGGTGCTTATCATTGTGACAACCTTGTTGACGCCCAGATTTTTTGCATACATGGAGATGATAGCGTTTTCTTCGTCAACATCAGACAGGGCGAGAAATGCATCTGTTTTTTCGAGACCCTCTTCCATGAGGCGTTCCTGATTTGTTACGCTGTCGCAGATCACGGTGCAGGAATACTGCTTGACGATCTCGTTGCAGAGCGCTTTATCGGGTTCGATGACAGTTGAGTTAATGCGGGATCTCTGAAGCATGGCTTCGAGGTAATAGGTAGTGCGTCCTGCGCCGCAGATAAGCACGTCCTTTACCGGCTGTTTATATGCGCCTATAGTCTTGAAAAAGCGAGTGATATCGTCGTCAGGGGCGGTCACGCAGATGACGTCGTTGGGATTTATGACAAAGTTACCGGTTGGGATATAGATATCGTTGCCGCGCAGTACTCCGCAGATAAGAAAGCGCATGTTCAGACGGTTTCGAAGCTCGATAAGCGACGCGCCGCATATGGGTGAATCTGCGGCAACGGTAAGCTGCGCCAGCTCGACGCGTCCGCGGCAGAATGTATCGATCTTTGCCGCCGCAGGGAAGCGGAGACTGCGGTATATTTCCTTTGCCGCGGCAAGCTCCGGATTTATCGTAAGCGAAAGGTTCATTTCGCCTTTCATCGCCTGCATCAGTTCAGAATATTCGGGGTTGCGGACACGTGCAATGGTATGAAGCGTACCGAGCTTTCTTGCCGCGGCACAGCTTAGGATATTAAGCTCGTCGCCGGAGGTAACTGCGATAAGCAGGTGTGCTTTTTCCGCCCCTGCTTTTTTTAAAACGCTTATGCTTGCGCCGTTTCCGTTCGCCGTGATCACGTCGCACATGTTTGATATCTTTAAAAGCGGAGCGGGATCGACGTCTACTACGGTTATGTTGTGACCTTCTTTGGCGAGCTGAGCGCATATTGACATGCCGACAGCTCCGCAGCCTATAACGATTATTTCCATGATATTAATTTGACGCCTTTCTGCCGTCCGCGTGCTGACGGCGCATTTCACTTATAACCTTAAGACCGATAGGCAGAGCAATGATGAACGCGATAATATCCGCCAATGTCTGCGCAAGCTCGATGCCGAGCAAGGGCTCTTTGCCGAGAGATTCGAGTATGAGCGGCAGCAGGAGCACGGACGGTACAAACGCAAGACCCTGACGCGCCATAGCGACAAGCGTGGCTCTGAACGTCATGCCTATATTCTGAAGCATCATGTTGCAAAGAACCGTCCACGACATGAGCGGCAGTACAACGAGCTGTGCGCGGAACGTAAATGCGGCGATGGATGCGGCAAGCTCGGTGCTTCCGGCGAGCGGCAAAGTGATCTGTTTAGCGAAGATGTAGCCGACCACCGCGATAACCGTGAGAAATACCGCCGACACAGCGACGCAGAAATTATATGACTTTATAACTCTGTCATATTTCTTTGCGCCGTAATTGAAGCCGCAGACCGGCTGAAAGCCCTGACCGAAGCCGATCAGCGCAGAGCCGAGGAACTGCATTATCTTAGTCGTTGCGGTCATGGCGGCCTGAACTGCGTCGATTGCCGCGTCGCCGGTGATATAGATGCCGACCGCATGGTTAAGGCATGTTGTGGCGACGCTTGCCAGCCCCTGACGCGCAAGAGAAGGAAGCCCGCCCTGCACAATGCCTTTTATGTAAGTGCTTTTAAATGAAAAACGTCTGAAGCTTATCTTTATGTTATCGCTTCGCATAATGCCGATAAAGAGAAGCAGGAAGCTCACCGTCTGGCTTATGCCGGTGGCGAGCGATGCGCCCGCAACGCCCATACCCGCACCGAAGGGAATGGTGAATGCGCCCCCGAATACTGCTTCGCCTTTGCTGAAAATGAGTATCGGGTCGAGGATTATATTAATAACGGCGCCGGAGGTGAGACCGATCATGGCGAAGAAGGCGTTGCCCTGCATTCTGAGCTGATTGTTCAGAACTATCGCTCCCATCATAAACGGGGTGCAGAGGAGTATGTAGGTCATGTAATCGATGGTTGCGGCGATCGCGGTTTCGGTTTTTGCGCCGAGCAGAAGCGCCAAAGGACGCCTTGTGATCATGCATATCCGCGTGAATACAACGCCGATGGCGATCGCATAAAAGAAGCCGGTGGAAGCCATCGTCTCGGCGTCGCGGCTGTCCTGCCTGCCGAGTGCGCGTGAAATATAGTTGCCCGAGCCGTGTCCGCAAAAGAAGCCGATTGCCTGAATTATCGACATAAGCGGAAGTACAATGCCGACTGCCGCGACCATACTGTCGCTTTGAAGCTGTCTTACAAAGAATGTATCGGCGAGATTATAAAATGAAGTGACCAACATGCTGATAATCGTAGGTCCTGCAAGCTTAAGCACAAGCTTTTCTACAGGCTCTGTGGTCATGCGTATATATTTTGCGTTTCCGGGGGTGTTTTTAGTGTCCATTTGCTGGTGTGATTCTCCGATTGGGTTGCTTTCTGTGCAAAGTATTATTTCATAGTAAAGTTTATCACAATTGCTTGCGTTTGTCAACTTTAACGGAAAATAATTCTTGAAATATAACGTAGAAAATGCTATAATGTCTGCAGAAAGACTTACTTCGTAAATCTTTAGCGGCTATCGCCGCCACGCGCTTTGCGCGTCTGCATTATTGAATCATTTCGCACAAATGCCCTTGCAAGCATTTGTGCTCATGATATGATCAGAATTACAAAAAACGTCGGTCTTCCGACTTAAAAACATGAGGTATATAAATGCTTAACGAAAAAATAAAAGCGCCTGATTTTACGCTTTGCGATAAAGATAACAACACCGTCAGCCTTTCCGATTTCAGGGGCAAAAAGGTCATTCTTTATTTCTATCCCAAGGATAACACACCGGGGTGTACCCGTCAGGCGTGCGCTTTTGCCGAAAGCTACGGCGAATTCGAGTCGCTCGGCGCGGCGGTTATCGGCGTGAGCAAGGACTCTGTCGCGTCGCATGTTAAATTTGCTGAAAAATATGCCCTGCCCTTCATATTGCTTTCCGATCCCGAGCTTGAAGCAATAAAGGCGTACGACGTGTGGCAGGAAAAGAAAATGTGCGGCAAGGTCTCGATGGGCGTGGTGCGCACTACATATATCATTGACGAAAACGGTGTGATAGAAAAAGCCATGCCAAAAGTCAAGCCCGACACAAACGCTGCCGAGATTTTGGAGTATTTAAAGGCGTAGAAGCAAAAAAACGCCGCTTGGGGCATTTTTTTGAAAGTTTTTCACCTGAAATTGAATTTTCCTCTTTACAGAACGGAAAAGATATGATATACTGTCAGTACGATAATATCATATCCGGGGCATTAGCGCAGCTGGGAGCGCACAACACTGGCAGTGTTGGGGTCAGGGGTTCGAGTCCCCTATGCTCCACCAAAAAGAAAAAGTCGCATCAGCGGCTTTTTCTTTTTGTACTCTTCTTTCTTCTTCTCTCGTTATTCTCTCTTTTCTAAGAAGCAAGCAATTTTTTATTAAAAAAATAAGAGAGAGAAAAGAATTGGTAATTTTGATTTGTAAAGCACTTGATTATGAATACAAATTGTGCTATACTTTATACAGAGGTGATCAAATAATGTCCAACTTCATTCTTGAGGATATGGAGGGAAATCAATTTATCTCCATCGTCAAAAATAGTGAAAATGAACTTACAGGTTGTGAATTGCTCACACATTGTCTTGTTGTGGTCAAAGTTAATGACGATTATTTGCTGGGATGGAACAAATGGAGAAACAGATGGGAAATCTTTGGCGGTTGCATAGATAATAATGAATCTGCAAGAGAGTGCATTGCCCGGGAAGGATATGAGGAACTCGGCATTCTTAATGGCTCTTATGAATATATCGGTTTGATGAAATTTTTGTTGAAGTCGGACTATTTCTCGCCGGAAGAACGAATAGAGTACGGCGGGCTTTACGGTATTACACTTCGGGACACCGATATAGAGAGTGTTTATAACGGAATACAAGACCGTGATGAGATTGTAAAACTTGCCTTGTATAGTGAAGTTAAAGATAAAGAATCTATTGCACCCATTGATGAGTGTTTATTGAAATATTATTAACAACAAGGTTATTTGTTCGGGTTTTACTATCTGTTGAAGACCCGGAAAATATCTTTTTCGTAGTTTGTCGTGCTTTATTGTTACGACAAAGTAAAATCAGAAGGAATAGACATGATAATACTTATTGCAGGCGCTTCTCATGCCGGCAAGACATTGCTCGCGCAGAAGTTGCTCGAAAAATATAAATACCCGTATATATCGATCGACCATCTGAAGATGGGACTGATACGCAGCGGTTATACGAACCTGACGCCCGAAGACGACGAAGAGCTGACCGCCTATCTGTGGCCTGTAGTTCGCGAAATGATCAAAACGGCGGTTGAAAACAAACAAAACCTTATCATTGAGGGGTGTTATATACCTTTCGACTGGCAAAGCGATTTTTCCGAGAGCTATCTTAAGGAGATACGCTATTACTGTCTTGTGCTGAGCCGCGATTACATCGAAAATCATTTTTCGGATATTAAAGAGTACGCAAGCATTATCGAGGAGCGCCTCGACGATGACTATACGAAAGATGCCGCATTGAGGGATAACGCGCATAGCCTTGAAATGTGCCGCAGATATAACTGCAATTATATTCTCATCGACGATCGCTATGACCCGGAAACAGAGCTGTGATTTTCCGAAATTAAATTCCCAAAGTAGATTCCGTTGTGGAATTTACTTTGGGAATTCATTTACACGATGAGATTGTTTTCGCATGTACAACATTGCGCGAATATGTGGAATGAATATTAAGGGGATGAAGCGATTTAATGTTTCCGAAACTACAAAAAGTGCTTCTTGAGATAAGAATCATGCGTCAGCTGAAACAGAAGAGAGCGTCACCACGTGATCTGTAGACACTTTCGCCCACATGATCGCGGCGTCGTTTCTGAAAAGCTCCTTAAGGGCTTCAAGATGAGTGGCACAGATCCATTTTGTTTTGCAGTATGTCAGGCAATTCAATATTTCAAACAGACCCTGCGCGCCTTCGTCGTATGAGGTCGCCTGAAATATTTCGTTTATAAAAACAAGGGTTCGCGGTTTAAGCCGGTGCAGCATATTGCTTATCTGCTCGGCTTCTTTTTCGAATCTGCTCATGCCGGTATCAAAATCCTCCGCCTGCGCCATTATGGTTATAATATCCGA
>CAZVSW010000059.1:0-10675 GCA_964630005.1 uncultured Ruminococcus sp.
GGCTTTGAGCACGCAAAAGGCGATTATATTTCCGTTATGGACGCCGATCTGCAAGACCCGCCTGCGCTTTTGCCTGAAATGCTTTCTTATATCGAAAATGACGGTTATGACAGCGTGGCGACGAAACGCAGCACACGCAAGGGCGAACCTGCTCTCAGGTCGTTTTTCGCGCGCTGTTTTTATAAGATCATAAACAAGATTTCCAAAACCCAGATGGTGTCCGGAGCTCGCGATTTTGTGCTTATGAAGCGCCGCGTGATGGAAAGTATACTCGCGCTTCCCGAGTATAACCGATTCACGAAGGGCATATATAACTGGGTCGGTTATAACACCAAGTGGATATCATACGAAAACATTCAGCGCGTTGCAGGGAAGACAAAGTGGTCATTTTGGAAACTTTTTAAATATTCCCTTGAATGCATTGTTGCTTTTTCAACCGCTCCGCTTTCCATTGCTTCATTTTTCGGATTTCTGTTCTGTCTGCTTTCGGTTATTGGAATTATCATTGTCATTGTAAGAGATTTCGCCGGCGTCGCGTCAGCTGCGGGCTGGCCGTCAATGATATGTATCATACTTTTTGTGGGCGGCATACAGCTTTTTTGCATAGGTATACTCGGTATGTATCTCTCAAAGACATATCTCGAAACTAAAAAGCGCCCGCTGTATTTTGCTTCGGAAACTGAAGCTGACATAAAAAGACGCACCGATAATGAGAAATAATTATAAAAAACCGGGGTATATTACCTCGAACTGCTTTTTAAAGCTTAAGATATATGTCGCTTTTTAATTTTAAAAAAGAAAAGATCCCGAAAGACACAAACAGCGTTGAGTTCAAGCGCTATATGGCAAAGAAGATTGACGGCAAAAAGCTCAGATATGTTCTTGAAAGAGAGAAAGATGTTGACCGCGTGATAGGAAAAGATGGTTTTCTTTCTTTGTATAACAACCAACTTTCTGTAATATGCGGCGAAAAGACGCTTTTTTGCGCAAATGTCGACGGTCTTGTCGCGTGGGAGTTTATGAGCCTTGAGGGCGTATCTCTTACTGCGGTGGACCTGATCTCCGAAAAAGAACGCACTGTTCTCGCGTACTATAAATATTACCGGGACTAACAAAAAACAGAGAGCCGAACTTTTGATCGATTCGGCTCTCTTGTGTTATAAATTTCCTTTGCAAAGTCCGGCGTTCTTTACAAAGCAGCCATCGCATTTCGGCGATCTTGCCTGACATACTTCGCGGCCGAAATGAACAACACGATGGCAGAATGCCGATTGCCTGTCTGAAGGTATGTACGGAGAAAGCGACCTTTCAACTTTGTAGGCGTCGGAAGAGTCGGCAAATCCAAGGCGATTTGATATTCTTATCAAGTGAGTGTCAGCAACTATTCCGCCAAGAAAGAATACGTCGCCGCGAATCAGATTGGCTATTTTTCTGCCTACACCCGGCAAGCTGAGCAGATCTTCCATCCCGGATGGGATCTCACATTCGAAACGGCTGACCAAAAGCTGAGCGCATGCTTTCATGTTTTTGGCTTTCGCCCGGTACAGTCCGCATGATTTTATATATCCCTCAAGCTCTGCCAGATCGCATCCGGCAAGGGAAGCGACATCGGGATATTTTTCAAAAAGTGCGTGAGAAACTTCGTTCACGCGTTTATCGGTGCACTGCGCTGATAGTATTGCCATCATGAGCAGCCTGTAAGGACTGTCTCCGGCCTCCAAGCCGCAGCGCACGTCAGGGTAATACTTTTCCAATAGCTCGTCAAAAGCAGTAATGTTCTTATTCATCGAATATATAATTCACATCCCCCGATAGCAGAGATAAAACTCCTTTATATACATTTTCGGCGCGTTCGTCGAAATTGCTTTGAAGCTTTTCTGCGTAATACTTTTCTGTAAGGAAGACCTGGAGATTCATTATCACTTTGTCCTTGTCTTCGATCTTGCAGGTAAGGTTATAACCCTTTGGATGTTCTTCGAGATTGCTTGATATTCGGGTTCCTGTCTTATTAAAAGCGATCAGACGCAGAGCGGAGCGCAGCGCTTTTTCACGCACTGTGGTGAACAGCTTCATCTGTACATTTGATACGGCTTCTTCGCCGGCAGAGGTTATGACGTAATGCGTCGTATTGTCTCCGCTCTTTTTCTGCTCAAGTATTTGTCCGCTTTCAAGCAACTCGGCAAAGCAGATGGCGAAATCGAAATAGTTTACGAAGCCGTCCTGAATCACGATGTCGTTTATAGTTGAAAATTCCAGCGGTTCTTTGATATTCTTAAGCAAGAATAGTATGAATATTTTAATCTCGTATTTATCGTTCAGCTCCATTTATACTTCCCTCATTAATTGAGTCTTTTCCCATCTATATATTATAATACTACATTTTGTTCAAAAAAACAAGACAATTTTTTCTTGAATTTATATGCTTATAGTTGTATAATAAATCGTGTCATAAACCAACGACACTCCACTTGATCATCTTCCGCCTTTAAAAGGAAAAGAGGCGAGGAATCATCAGGAGTTTCACCGCATTCTATTACTCGGAGGCAATCTTATGGCGTTAACATTTCTTGGCGGTATAAATCTCTACGAACGTAAGAATACGTTCGGAAAGCCGTTTATCCAATCAAGCGTACCGCAAAAATTAATATACAAAATTCCGGTTGGATATCGTTCATTGGTTGAAATCGATTCATACGTGCAGATCAATACCGCTATTATGTGTAGCGAAGACGGTTTCAACATCTACGCCACCGTTTCAGGATTCGTAACCGAAGTTACCGAAGACCATATTGAGATAGAAAACGATGGGGAATACGAAACCGAGCCGCTGTTTGACGAAATAGATAAGCCGGTAAAAGAGCTTTCATATGACGAAATTCTGGGGTATATAAAATGCTGCGGCATCGTCGGCTCATATTCCGGAGAACCTCTTTATCAAAAGATGCAGCGCAGCTATGAAAAGGTAAAACGTTTGGTCGTTAACTGCGTTGAATCCGATCCGAGCTCAGGTCATTCGCGTACTTTTGCAAAAGAGCATACGGAAGAGATCATTTTCGGTGCAAAACTTTTGATGCTCGCTATGGGAATCACAAAAGCGGTGATCGCTTTCGGTGAAAAGGACGCCAAGCTCGCATCGGCCTTTGATAAAGTGCTCCGCAAAAACGATATGATAGTCAGCGCTTTTGTTGACCCGAAATATCCGCAGGGCAATGACAGATTACTTATTACTTCGATATATAATGTTGAAGTTCCGTTCTCCCAAACTACCGATACCTGCGGGTATATGGTCGTTTCTGCGGAAACTCTTTATAATGTTTATAATTGCATTAAAAACAGGAGCTGCGTTACTCAAAAGTCGATCACTCTTGCCGGCAACGCGATGAAACAGCCGCTTAATATAACGGCGCGTATCGGAACGCCTTTTAGAGATGTGTTTAGCGAGTCAGACATCGATGAAAGCGTCGGTATAATCTCAGGGGGTATTCTTTCGGGAGTGCCTGACGAAAACGGCGCTGTTACGGCAAGCACGAACGTCCTGAGCGCATATGTTCCGGTAAAACGCAGCACTTACGATTGCATCAGGTGCTCGCGCTGTGCGGCGGTATGTCCCATGCATTTGCAACCGTATAAGTTTAAAGAACATGAGCACGATGAAAATGTCGAGCTTGGTATTTATAATTGCATTGAGTGCGGTTGTTGCTCATATGTATGTCCGTCTGTGATAGATCTTCTCGGCATGATCAGATCCGATAAAGATGGAATAACATATGACGAAGTTATCGAAGTGAAAACAGATGAGTTAAGTGTCGACGAATCGCCGGCGGCTATTGAAGAGGTCGAGAGCGACTTTGGTGATCAGGATATTCCCGAAAGCGAAGTCATTGAAGACGATAAAGAAGAAAAAGAGAATCTTATATCGATAACAGATGTTGATTCATATCCCGAGGCCAAAAAACCGGTTGACGATTTGGACGCCGATTTATGTGAGGAGTTAGGTAATCTGTTGTCGAAAAGCGAAACTGATTCAGAGGAGGATGAAAGCAATGACGCCGACGAATAAGGTCAGCGCACCATATATCGATAAGCCTTGCGGTATAACGGCTATAATGGCGGATGTTTTACTTGCAATGATACCGCCTCTTGTTTGGTCGGCTTATGTTTTTGGCGCGCGCAGTGTTGTTATCGTAGCAATATCCATTGTTTTTGCGGCGGTATCGGATTTTTCTTTGAAAAAATTCGTATTTAAAAACAATACGCCGTTTGAGCTATCGGGAATCATAACGGGGGCGCTCATAGGTCTTTGTCTGCCTGTTTCCGCGCCGCTATGGTTGCCCGCATTTGCGGCGGTTGTTGCCATATGTCTTGGAAAGTATGCGGCGGGAGGTATTGGTAGAAATCTTTTCAATCCTGCCGTTTCGGGAATATGCGGTTCTTATTGCCTGTTCGGGCGCTATATGACAGTTTTTACAAAACCGTTTGAGTATCTGCCCGCTTTTGACTTTCAGATAAACGACGCCATCCTTTCAGATATCAGAATAACTACTTCGCTCGACATTATGCGTGACGGAAAAATAGTTACCTCGTCAATAGGCGATTATTTCTATGGAATATCGCCCGGTACAATAGGAACGATTTCCACGGCTTTGATCATAGTTTCACTGCTATATCTCCTTATTCGCCGTACGACCGGTATCGGAACAACTTTGTCATATATAATGGCGCTTGTCGTACTTATGTTTTTTACTGCGTATGCAGATGCCGAACCGATAGACTTTGTTGCAACTCAGCTGTTTTCGGGCGGTATTGCGTTTATTGCCGTTTTTATGCTGAACGACTATACTACAGTTCCGTCAAGCATGGCGGGAAAGATAGTGTTTGGCGTGATATGCGCCGCGTTTACGGTTGCTATACGTTACTTCGGCGCTGTACATTACGGCGAGTATTTCGCTGTTTTAGCCGCAAACATGCTTGTGCCGTTTATCGACAGAGTGACCGGACAGCGAGTTTACGGAAGTTATATAAGGAGGAGTCGCGATGCTTAAGCTTTTGATTTGTATTCTGTTGCTTCTTGCAGGCGAAAATGCATTCTTTGAAACAGTTATGAAGGACAGCCGCTTTCTTGTTTTTTCATCTGTGAAAAACAGCGCAACTATATATGCGCTTGCCTTGGGAACGATAGTTACGGCTTCTCAGATAATCGCCGGAACTGCATTTTCATCGACTTCGCTTGTTGCGGTCGTGCTGATCGGTACGGTTATCTCGGCTCTGATCGCCTGCCATGACTTCTTTATTAAGAAGAGCGATACGCGTTATCATTCTCTCACGCTGCCGATAAATACCATCGCGGCCTTACTTATGAGTACATCCGAGCTTTATTCGCCGATGATATCTCTGTTTAACGGAGTGGCGGCTATTATATGTGTTTTATGCTTCTGCGGGCTTAAGGAAAGCTTTTTGCGTTTCAAACGGAATAAGGTAAAATCCATAGTATACGCAGTTTCGCTCTTGCTGTTGGCGATCGCCGCCTTCTCAGGTTTTGATTTTTAATTTATGCTTAAAAAGAATGATAGATTTACTGCAAGTATCACCGATGTAACAAACCTCGGCTACGGCGTCGCCAAGGTCGGCGGAGAAACCGTGTTCGTCAGAAGCGCCGTTACAGGCGATACGGTAGATGCAGTGGTAATAAAAAAATATCCGTCCTATGCAATAGCTGTACCCGAAAGCATTGTCAAAGCGTCCGTGCATCGCTGTGACCAGGATTGCGGGGTGTTTCCGTCCTGCGGAGGGTGCGCTTACCGTCATATTGAATACTCTTATGAGACGGAGCTTAAAAAGCAATATGTAAAAGCGTGTTTCAATAAGGAAGGAATAGACGCCGCGGTTGCAGATGTTTCATATTCAGCTACGCGTAACTATCGTAATAAGGTTCAGTATCCGGTAGCAAAGGGAAAGGACGGCAGGCTTTTTCTTGGATTCTATTCGGAATATAGCCACAGAGCGGTGGATAGTACGGGATGCCGTACGGAATCGCTGAGCTTTGTTAAGGTGAAAAAAACTGTAACAAAGCTGTTTAATGAACTTAACTATTCCGCTTATGATGAAAAAAGCGGTCGCGGACTCATGCGCCATGTGTTTCTGCGCTGTAATAAATACGGCGATGTTCATGTCTGCCTTACGATAAACGGCAACACGCTTCCGAAAGCAAAAGAGTTTATTTCAAAGCTTACAGCACTTTGTCCCGAGATTGTCGGGATTTCGATAAACATCAATACGGAAAACACCAATGTGGTACTTGGTGATAAGACAATACCGCTTTGGGGCAGTCAATATCTGCTTGACGAGATATGCGGCAAAAGCTTTGAGATCGACCCTAAATCATTCTGGCAGATTAACCGTGATACCGCGGAAATGCTTTATGAAAAGGGAAAAGAGCTTTTAAAGCTACAGCCCGATGATGTTTTACTCGATCTGTATTGCGGCATCGGCAGTATCGGCATTTCTGTATCGGATAAACAGAACAGGCTGTTTGGAGTAGAAATAGTTCCCGAAGCAGTAGAGGACGCAAAAAGAAATGCGCTTCGAAACGGAATGGATTCCGCTTATTTTGCGTGCGGAGACGCAAAGATCGGATTTGCCAAATGTCTTGAAACATTCGGTCACATCGATGCAGTCGTCGTTGACCCTCCTCGTAAAGGCATTTCAGCTGAGGTGATCGACGATATCGCAAAATCGGATATCGATAAGCTCCTTTATATCTCGTGCAACCCCGCCACTCTCGCACGAGACGTACATATGCTTATAAACAAAGGCTTCACGCTTTCTACCGTGTACCCATATGATATGTTCCCGCGTACCGGACATGTTGAGGCGGTTTGTTTATTGTCTAAACTTAATACCAAGCAACATATCAAGGTTAACTTGGATATGGACAAGCTTGATTGACGGATGCGGAGAAGAAAGCCGGTTATCAGGAAATCAAGGACTATGTGCTGAAGCATACATGATTAAAGGTCAGCAATTCGTATATCGCTCAGGTAAAGCAGAAATACGGCATCATCGAGCGAGAGAAACACAATAAGCCGAAGTCTGAGGACGCGAAACAGCCCCAATGCCCACCTGACAAGGAAAAAGCAATCAAGGAGGCGTTTCTGCACTTCGGCATGATCTATGAATACTGATTAAACGAAGAATACGGTTTCTATATTTACAGCACAGACGAAGGCCAAGAGCGCCAGATGAAATTGGCTAATCCCGTTGACCGGCACTATATGTGCCGTGATTTTCAAATTGTACCGGATTGGGTAGTTGATCTCAGTATTAAAAATATTGTATGGAATGACCATACAAGCATCGACACGACAGCATTAGAAGTTGCAACATATTTTGGATTGAGACAATGACTGTTGAAGAACTAAAAATCCGCCAATTAACCAATCAGAATTTTATAACGCCCACAGATAAAATGACGGTGATCCACGATCTTTGTGGTGTTCAAGCGCAATTCATGGTAAACGCCATGCACTATCTGAAAATAAGGTGCTCAGATTATGACGAGGATACTGTCAAAAATGGGCTTGTGAAAAACGATGATTAACATTTTACTAGAAGGATTTGACATAGATGCACCCTGGCTCTATGACGAATTAAAAAACTACATACAGCCAAACCATTCTGTTGCGGTTGTGGCATTCTCTTTTAGAGACAACCGTGTAAAATCCTTGTCGGATTGGAATGCTTTGTATAGCAAGGAATGTGGCAAGTATCACGACGGGATCGTTGGAGGCTTTACTGCTTATGGCATCCAGGAAGAAAGCATTAGCTTTATCAATTATTTTACCGATACAAAGGAATCTGCAGCTCAAAAAATTAAAACCGCAGACATTGTATATTTTCTTGGTGGGTTGCCAGACAAAATGATGGATCGAATCAAAGAGTTCGATTTGTATGATGTTTTGATGCAACATGATGGAATTCTGATGGGCTATAGTGCCGGTGCTGTCATTCAGTTAGCAGAGTACCATTTGTCTCCCGATGATGATTACCCCGAATTTAAGTATTATGAGGGACTTCCTTATCTGAATGATTTTTATATGGAAGTCCACTATGATGGGACGGCGGTACAGGATGAGTCGATTCAACGGGTACTTGCTGAACGCTGTAAAACCGTGTACGCAACTGCCGTGCGATCTGGCGCAATTCTCGTGGATAATGGAAACCTTAAACTGCTTGGTGATGTCAAGGTGTTTGCCAGATAGAGCTACGGAGAAAAGATATGAATTTTGTAACAAAAGAACCAATAAACAAAGGCTGGTCAAGTGATAAGAAATACTGCGTTACGGCTTCAGACGGCACGAAATATCTGATGCGCATTTCCTCGATCGAGCAATACGGCCGAAAACAAGTTGAGTTCGAGATGATGAAGCGCGTAGCAGCTCTCGGAGTGCCTATCTGCCTGCCCATAGAGTTCGGCGTTTGCGATGAAGGCGTCTATTCAATACAGAGCTGGATCGACGGCGAGGACGCCGAGCAAACTATATCCGCCTTCTCTGAAAAGGAGCAGTATGCATATGGTCTTGAAGCGGGACGCATTCTTAAAAAGATCCATTCCATACCCGCGCCTGAAACGCAGGAAGATTGGGAAAGGCGTTTCAATCGAAAGATGGATTATAAGATTAAAAAGTATGGTGAATGCCCCATCAAGTATGAGAACGGATGGGCATTCATCGACTACATAAACGAGAACCGCCATTTGCTGAAAAACAGACCGCAGGTATATCAGCATGGCGACTACCACATCGGAAATATGATGATCGACCGTAATGGTCAGCTCCATATTATTGACTTCAACCGAAATGATTACGGTGATCCGTGGGAGGAATTTAACCGCATCGTATGGTGCGCGCAGAAGGCTCCCCTCTTTGCATCCGGTATGGTAAATGGATACTTTGACGGTGAAGTGCCAATGGAGTTTTGGAAGCTGCTTGCGCTTTATATTTCGAGCAATACGCTCTCCTCTGTATACTGGGCAATTCCTTTCGGGCAGGATGAAGTGAATACCATGCTGAACCAAGCCAAGGAAGTACTGTTCTGGTACGATAATATGAGAAATCCGATCCCCACATGGTATTGTAAAGAGTAAGTAGTTTTTTTTTCTTGTTGCTATGTCTCACCAAGCACTGAATTTGGATTGCAAAATTCAGATATGGAGTTATTAAAAATTCTGAGCTTTGTGGGAAAGAGGTAATGCTGTTGAGACGGTTGTATTGATGTCAAAAGTAGACCCTAACAAGTAAATTTGATTTTACTAATTCAACTCACTTATCACAGCATAAGAGTAAAATCAGTATGGATGAGCTGGATAATATCATAGTAGCTATTCCCTGAAGATGGTATTAAATATAATGTTGAGTTCGGAGAACTTACCGAGGAACCCGCGCAGTGCCTGATGAATGGGAGCTGGACTTAATCCGCGAAATATACAAGGACTATTATTGAGAGAATAATTCTCCTCAAAAGATTAGGAGGTTGAATATGGGTGAAATAGTAAGTATGAATAACACTAGTGAGGTAGGCACAGTTAGTGGTGAAAATGGATTGGTAGAACTCACAGGAGGTCTTTTAATGGATGCGAGAGCTTCTATTAATGGCAATAAGGTATTAAGCGTTCCTATTGCTGAGTTGTCTACGCTTGGTGCTGGTGTATCATCATTAATTCCTGCATTTAATACGATTACTCAGACGACATCTGTTGCAACAGATGGTCTTTTCAGAGTAGCAAATGCAGCAGTAGGAGACACATTGAAAATGGCTAAAAATGGAAATGCCTGGGGTGCAATGAAAACAGCTACCGGTGGTTCTAAGATGGTACAGCTTGCTGAAGTGGGGCCTTTATCTGCAACAACACAAACAGTAGCCGCATTGAATCCAGCAACAATGATGATGGCAGCAGCACTTTATTCTATAGAAAAGAATCTTGCAGAGATAGCTGAAACGCAAAAGAAGATACTCACATTCCTTGAGGTAGAAAACGAATCACAGATAGAAGCGGACGTCGAGTCCTTGATGGGAATTGTAACCGACTATAAATACAACTGGGATAATGAACTTTCAGTAGCAAGCAGTCACAAGTTAGTTATGGATATTCAGAATCGTGCCCGAAAAAACATGATTGCTTATCAAAAGAAGGTTACCGATACTGTTTCGTCAAAACAGTTTATTGTTGCTCAAAGTAAAGTGAATTCGGCATTATCTGGTTTAGAGAAGAAGTTCAAATACTATAGATTGTCATTGTACACTTTCTCATTGGCATCGTTGATGGAAATTATGCTTAGTAGTAGTTTTAAAGAAGAGTACATAGCTAAGGTAAAAGACGAGATAGAAGTTTTATCGGATACATATCGAGAACAGTTTGAAAAAGGGTCTTTATACCTAGAGAAACTTGGTAATGCTGGGGTAGAGGCAAATGTTGTAAAAGGCATTGGAACCGTTGGCAAAGCAGTAGGTAAGTTAATCGGTAGTATTCCATTAGTTAAGGAAGGAACGGTTGATGAGTTCTTACAAGATAAAGGTGCTCACTTGCAGAAGAATGCAATCGGTATGGAAAAGAAGGCTGTACAGGCATTTGCGGCAGTTGGCAATCCAGGAACCAGAGTGTTTGTAGAAAAGATGGAAG
>CAZVSW010000060.1:0-10572 GCA_964630005.1 uncultured Ruminococcus sp.
CCCTCGCGCCGAGGGGAGCGTTCAAAAGCGCAGCTTTTGTGGAGCGGCGATAAGCGCGAGAAAAGGAAAGGGGGTTTGCGGGGGAAAACGTAGTTTGCCCCTGCCTGAAAAGATCCCTCGCGCCGAGGGGAGCGTTCAAAATGCCTGCTTTTTTCGTATGAGGTTGCATGTTTAAACCATACAGGCATTTTGTGGAGCGGCGATAAGCGCGAGCAAAAAGGGGTTTACGGGGGAAAATGTGTTTCCCCCGTCTTAAGGAGCGTTAGCGACGCCCTGAAAGAGGGGTTCACGGGGAGAAAACGCTTGCGTTGTCGCCCCGTCTTTATTATACAGTATATCATAGCTCATTAAATTTGTAAAGTACATCGTGTATAAAAATGAAAAAATGCGGCACAATATGACTTGATGGTCTGAGTTCAGGACTAAAATTTTTAGATAGATTTTTTCAGGAGTATACCCATATGAAAATATTGAAAATCGCAGCGTTTTTGCTGATATTTGCAGTTGTGACGCTTTTTGCCGTCGCCTGCACTGACGATAATAAAGACACGACTTCAAAGAACATGTCAAATACAAGTAACACAAGCTCCGTAACTTCGCGCGTGACGTCGGACACCGCGTCGCGCCATACGTCGGATACCTCAAAGGAGACATCTCATGTTTCCGATACGCTTTCCGATGTTGTGTCGGACACGCTGTCGGGTACGGTTTCCGACACTTCGGGTGCGACACAGACCAAGTAACGAATAATAACAGACTTATCAACACGTTTGGGGAAAAAATAGTGGCTGAGTCAGATGCATGTTTTTGCATCCGGCTCAGCCATTTTTTCATTTTAATATCTGTTTTTGATGATCTCTTTTACTTTCCAGCTGATTCCGCGGTCGGTTGTCACAAGAATGATCTTCTCCCCTTTGACTCTGATCTCAAACTCGCCAGTTTCGGCGTCAAACGACGACTGGTAAAGAGAATCCGTGTTTTCGATTTCTTCGTCAACGGTGTATTCCGTGGTTTTTATGTTGCCGTTTTTTGGAGTTATTGTCAAAGTTCTGACGACAAGCTTGCCGTTCGCGGTGAAGCAGAAGAATGCCGAGACCGTATCGTCGGTCACGTAGCCGAAGGGCGTATACACCGACTCTTCGTCAGGGACTATGCCGGTGTCCGTCACGTCGTAATAGCTGTTCGTGCTGTCGACGCGAAGGTAGGTCGTGCCGTCGGTCGTCTGACCGACCGAAAACGGCGAGGATTCGTACGGAAGGCTGTAGTAATATAGCGATTCGGGCAGATGTGCGGGCAGAATTGGTGTAACTTTGGCGAGGTCGATCGTTTTTCCCGATGCAATTATGTCATAAATATCTCTGATTGGCAAAGCGTGGTAGACATATTCCGAGAAAAACATGCCGCCTGTGAGCTGTTCGCTTGTAAACGAGACAAGGGCGTTGTTATCGCGCGAGATCACGGCAGTTTGAAAATACAGGCCGTTCAGGGCGATCGGTTTTGTCTCGCCGGTCTGCGTGTCATAGGCATAAACGTCGCCGCCGCGCGTCACCGTACCCGGATAGTACATGGAGACAAGAAGAAAATATCTGTTATCAAGCCATTTCATGCAGGCGGCGGCTCTGTACTCGGGGAGAGTTATCGAAAGGGTCTCGGTCTCCTTCGCATCTACGTCGTAAAGCCGCACGACCGAGCCGCAGTCGCTTTCGTAGTTATTAAAAACGATCCTGTTTCCGTCGGGCGAGATATCGAGATAGGAGATCCATGAACTTTCAGGGATATTGACGGTTTCGCCGCCGGGATAGACGACTTTGAGCCCGTTGCTGTATCTTTCAAGATAGATGCCTTTTTTGACGTGCGTCCTGCTGATAGGAGCAGAGGCGTTTTGAAGCGCGCTAAGCTTGTCGTTCAGGCTGTCGAGCTCGGTTTGCAGGGATTTTATTCTTTCTTCGGCGGCTTCCCTGCCGTTTGTTGCGTCGTCAAGGAGGTTTTGAAGCGTTTCGAGCCTACTTTCAAGTGAGGCGATCTCGTTTCTGAGCGCTTCGGCTTCGCCGTCCGACGGTTCGGAGACGTCGCTTTCATCGGCGGGCTGTTCGCTTGTGTTACGCGAAAGCTCGTTTTCGCTTGCGGGCGATGATACGTTGCTTTGCGAAGGCGATGCGCCGCCGCAGGAAGCAAGCGCGAGCAGAGCGGCGAGAAGTATTGCGGCAAGTGATCTTTTCATGCGTACTCTTCCTTTCGTAAGATATTTTATACATATGTTAAAACTCATAATAATATATATCAGTCACGCAGGTATTGACGTCAAATCTGCTGAAAAAGAAGCCGTCGTCGGTGAGAAGCAGGAGCTCGTCTTTGCCCGGTTTGATGGCTCTTTTGTTTGTTCCGTCGTGGTTTATCGCAAAAATCGTTTGCGTAACGTCCCGACCTGCCAGCTGATAATAAACTGTTCCGTTCTTTGAAAAAAGAATGTTGACGTTTTCACTGAGCAGCTTGGTTTTTTCGCTTCCGTCGACCTTGACCGAGTACAGACAACAGGGTTGATACCCACTGTTTGGATCATTCGTTTCAATCGGATCGGCGGCGTTTTGATAATATATGTAATCCCCGTCGATATAGTACGAGGTCTCCCCGAAAATTCTATCGTCGCATACTTTTTGATTATCGGTTCCGTCGGTTCTGATCCTGTAGATTCCCGGACCGTTCAGAATGTAATATACCCAGCCGTCGAACACATCTTTTGAATCATTGGAAAGTATTCTTTCAACTGCAAAATCGGTCAGATACTGCGCCTCGCTTCCGTCAGGGCGATGCTTTATAAGCGGGGTGGTCTCATATTCGTTGTGATAGTAATTAGTGTATATCCAACCGTCTTCCTGCAACGTACGATTCATTACGGCGTCAGTCAGAAGATCGCCGTCGGAGCTGACCGTATAGTAACTGAAAAACGCTTCTATACCTACAACCTTATCCAACACGCGAAAGTCGATGCGGTCTTTATCGTAGTATGTATGATACCAACATCTTTCGCAGGCTTTGTCATATACGATCGTAAGCCCGCTGCCGTCGTAATTCATGGCGCAAAGCTTGTCGCCGTTTTTCGTGTCAATGCAGAAGATCCTGCGGTCGGTTACCCCGATACAGTCCAGCCCGTCGTATGGGTATAAAATTCTGCCACTTCCGTCAAGCTCTACACTTCCTGCCAGCATTTTGTTTTTTGTGTAAAATATTCGCTCTCCGACCTTGATAAGAGGTATGCCGCCGTCGAATAGGTCTGTGACAAGCTTTGGGTTGCTCTCTTCGGGCGCGGCGGACGATTCTTCGACCGGGCTTTCGTCCTCAATCGAGCTTTCCGCAGGTGATTCTTCGTCCGAGGGCTCGTTTTCGCTTGCGATAGCGGATGTGTTCGCTGTTTCGCTTTCCGTGTCGCCCGGCGTGGTCGGCAAAGCGCCGTCGCCGCCGCAGGAAGCAAGCGCGAGCAGAGCGGCGAGAAGTATTGCGGCAAGTGATCTTTTCATGCGTACTCTTCCTTTTGTAAGATATTCTGTACATATACGAAACATAGGGGAAAGCTTGTAATTACTTTTTTTCGCTGTTATCGAAATCGACAAGGGCATTATTTCTTATATATTCATATATTTCATCTAAATTCAGCTGAAAATATGTGTATTCGCGCTCGATTGCAAAGCCTGAGCCGGATTTTTCGCATACGAACAGCACAAAATCGTCTGCGTACCGCACGACATGATTTATCTGAAAGTCGTCGTTCGATCTGGTGGCGAGCGGCTTGAAATTGCCAGTCTGCGTGTCATAATAATACACGTCGCCGCCGTTTACAAGTCCGGTCTTCCAGACGGTGCAAAGCAGGTATCTGTCGTCGAGCCACTCGACATGCATAACTTTTTTTGAAACGTCGATGTCTTTCATGAGTATTTCGGCGGTTTCCCGTTTTTCTATGTCAAAAAGATAAACGCCGCTGGTGATTTCCATTTCGGTAGCGGCAAGCATTTTCTTGCCGGGCGAAACTTTGCAATCGGAAAACAGCAGGTTGCCGATGTCGGCGACCGTAACCTCGTCGCCGTCCGGATATGAGACCGTGATCTTATTGGCGAATGATTCGGCTTGGCTTTTTGCATAGAGCGAAAGGGTGATACCGCCGCCGAGATTCGTCCTGTTTAAAACATATGCCTTGTTTTTGTAGTCGTCAAGAGCATTTTGCAGCGATTCGTTTGCCTGTTGAAGCTCTTTTATTGCGCTTTTTGCGCCGTCAAGCTGCTCTTCAAGCTCTTTTATCCTGTTTTGGTACTCGGTAAGCTCTGCTTCAAGACTTGCATCGGTCTCGGCGGCAGAAGATTCGCTCTCGCCTGACAGCGTCGATGAAGCGTCGCCGCAGGAAGCAAGCGTGAGCAGGGCGGCGAGAAGTATTGCGGCAAGTGATCTTTTCATGCGTACTCTTCTTTTCGTAAGATATTCTATACATAACATTATAACACAGCTTTTACGGTTGTCAAGCGACAGAGCATAACATCGGAATTTTACCGGAAAAACACCGGACGATTTTTGCGCCGCCTCGTGTTATACTGAAAGTGTAAAGAGCAGCTTGCTCTGCATTTTCTTATTTTATCACAGAAAAGAACGTAAATTCGCGCGTTTCGAGGTCGAGTACGTACAGCTTATCGTCACTTGAGCGAAAGAAAAGATATCTGTTTATTTCACGCCAAAAATAAATGCCGCGTTCTCCGTATCTAAGCACGCGCTTATTATTGCCGTTTATATCCATAATGCAAAAGTTATCACTATTATTTTCATAAAAGAAAATAATACCTTCTTTAACAGAGCGGATTTCGGTATTTACATCAGTAAGCTGCTCTCTTTCACTGCCGTCGGTTTTCATGCGATAAATCGCGCCGTAATCATAATCGTGATTTCCGAGATATATCAGCGTGCTGTAGTATATATAATCGTCAACTATTTCGTATGCGTAAATGATATCATCGCAAAGCTGCTTCAGGTCAGAGCCGTCGGTGTTTACCCGCCACAATCCGGTTACGTCGGGATGCAGCTCGTCATGCGGTATGCAGTAGATTACGTTGTCAACCATTTTGAAGTTGAGAATATTAAAGTCAGTCAGATACTCTTTTTCCAAATCAGTCAAATCCAAATTTTTACGATACTCTTCGGTACGGAATCTGTAAAGCCGTTTGTCGAGAAAAGTTTCATGGCGGTATGACCATTCCTTGTCCCAAAAATCAAAATCTATGTCTTTGTATTCAATAGGCTGAATGTCACTGCCGTCCGGATTCGCGATGTAGTATTCGCCGTATCGTGGATCGTCGTCGAAAATGCTGAAAACGAGCTTATCTTTGTATTTTATATAGGGGTAACAAGAGACTGAATCTGCTTTTATGTCGCCGGAGAGGCACTTAATGTTGCTGCCGTCATAATTCATACTGTATACTTTGCTGTTCGCATGGCTGATAAAAACGAGCCTGTCGTCGAGAAAATCCGGGAAACCGATTTTAAGCTCTTTATCATAGCGCGTTTTGTCTGTACCGTCGGGCCTGACGCGTCCGCGTAGGTAATAATTGCTGTCATAATAGTATATATACCCATCAACATATTCATATGGAGTCCCGTAATCAAACAGATCACTGCCGGGGTCTTCGGGGGCGTCGCTTTCCTCGGGCATACTGCTTTCCTCGACGGGGGCGTCGCTTTCCTCGGGCGTACTGCTTTCCTCGACGGGGGCGGATACTTCGGACGTACTGCTTTCTTCGGGCAAGCTTTCTTCTTCGCTTTCATCGGGAGAGGGGGCGCTTTCTGAATATGAGCCTTCGGCGGCAGAAGATGTATTTTCGCTTTGCCCTGCGTGACTTCTGTCATTATCGCCTGACAGCGTCGATGAAGCGTCGCCGCAGGAAGCAAGCGCGAGCAGGGCGGCGAGAAGTATTGCGGCAAGTGATCTTTTCATGCGGATTTCCTCATTTCGGATGTTTTGTAAAAATATTATAACACAAGACGGATGTTATTGCAACCGCCATTATTTTATGGTAAAATAGCTACATACAATCTGATCGGAGGGCATTTTATGAAAAAAACATTGGCGGTCCTGGTTGCCATGCTTATGGCGTGTACGTTTGTGTCGTGCAAAAGCGACGGCGGCGACGTTTCGGACGTTCAGAGCGAGACCGAAAGCGTTGCCGAAAACTCAGTCGGTGAAAGCAGTGAGCCTGTTTCTTTGGGTTATGTGGAAAACATAGACGACTACACGGTTGAGACCGACGAAAACGGCGGGCTGATGATCACAAAATACAACGGCAACGACCCTTACATAATTATCCCGTCCGAATACGACGGCAAGCCGATCACTGCTGTCTACTGCACCGCTCTGCTGGGCTGTGACTTCATAAAAGGCATCAGGATCAGCGAAGGAATTACCGAGGTCGACAGGGATGAGTACTCCGTCGAAAACGATGAGATCGTCGAGTTCGGCTTTTGCGGCTGTAGGAGCTTCGAGGAGCTGACGCTTCCCTCCACGCTTGAACGTCTCGGCAATCTCGCATACTCGAAAAGCCTCAAAGAGCTTGTTATTCCGGACGGCGTGAAAGCCCTTGAATTGGGTGCGTTTTACGGCTGCACTGCGCTTGATAGGGTCGTTATGTCAAAAAACATCACTTCTGTTCCCGTTGACTGCTTCAGGGGGTGCGAAAGTCTCAGAGACGTTGTACTGCCCGAAAAGCTTGAAGGAATTTCCAAAGCGGCGTTTGACGGCACTGCGATAACGGAGCTGCATCTGCCCGACACGATGGAGCTTGTTTACGGCAGTCCCTTCCCCGAGGGCGCAAAGGTTTATATAAGCAAGGCGCTTGCCGAAAAAACGGTTGCCGGCGCCACAACGTTTTTCGATATGCTGAAAGACGACTGCCGGGGCATCGCGATCGTCGTCGAGTAGTAACAGACTTATCAACACGTTTGGGAAAAAATATGGGCTGAGTCAGATGCTTTTTGCATCCGGCTCAGCTTTTTAATAACACAGCTTTTCCGGTTGTCAAGCGGCAGAGCATAACATCGGAATTTTATCGGAAAAATACCGGACGATTTTCGCCGTTTTCGATGGTATACTGAAGGTGCAGGGACAAAAAGCCGCTGTGAAAAATTTATTTAAGAAAAGGAAAAAAACAAAATGCTCAGAATTGAAGGAATTCCCAACGAATCCGTCCTCGCAGGCGACGGGTTTGAAATTACCGTGCGCGACGAAAAAAGCGGCGCGGAGGCGATCAGGGCGGATTGGAAGTACGACAAAGATATGGTTGATATCATCGAAAATGTCAGGGACGGCAGGTATGTCTACACCGTTCTGACGCTGAAACCGGGGCTCACGAAGATATCGGCGAGTATCGAATATTCCAGTACGGCGTTTTTTATCAGAATAGTCGAATGGCGTCACAGAGAGATAGAATAAAAAACGATTTTTGAGGAGTAGACATGAATACAAGAAAAGCGGTTGCCAACCGATTGCTTGAGCTTTGCGAGCAAAAAAGATTATCTGTCAATGCTCTTGCGAGAGCATCTGCCGTTCCGCCTTCAACGCTGAAAAACATTATTAACGGCGGAAGCCAAAACGCAGGTATCGTAACTATTAAAAAACTGTGTGACGGTATGGATATCTCACTTTTTGATTTCTTTGACGCTGAAGTATTTAAAACTTTGGAGCAGGAAATAAAGTGACTGATGACCCGGACAACATAATAACCCACTGTGACGCTTTCGGTTTTGAAAGCGTTACAGTGGGTCATGTTATTTAAGGCAACAACGCACAATTCGTGACGGCGCGCTTGCTCGCATATTTTTTCGCAATCCTACCGCCGGAATTTTGCGGTATTGCCTTAAGGAGATTTTTTCGGAAACAGCATACAGCCCATTTCGCGGAATTCCTCAATTTTTCTGCGTACCATAGCCTCGTCAACGCGGAGGTGCTCCGAAAGGCAGGTTATGCAGAAAAACTCCTCAGCGCCGCGGTTTATAAGCTTTTTATGCGCGCCCACGTCGTCCCAAGTCAGGGTCTTCCCGCATTTAATGCAGCGCGGCTCAGACATTTACGAGCTTGCAGCGGAGCATACGGCAGCAATGCGGATGAAGTACGCCGCTGTTATAGTTATCCTTGAAGGTGCCGAGATCTTTCTTTTCCCAAAGGTCATAGATCTGAAGTCCCACGCCGGTGGACTTATTGAGTCCGAGTGCGGAGAAGGGGAAATGAGGATAGGTATCGCCGTCGGTGAAGTTGAACATGGCGATGAGCACGTCGCCGTTTTCGAGGTGCTTTGCCCATGCGAGCGCGCCCCAATGGTCGCACGCTATATACGGCTGACGGTATGCTGCGTCCTGATTGATGGCGATGATATCTTTATCAAGCAGAATGGACTTGATATCCTCGGGGCAGTTTCTGATATCGTGACCCATCATAAGGGGAGAGCCAAACAGCGCCCAGATCGAGAAATGGGTTCTGTATTCTTCAAGGGTACAGCCGCCGAAGGCAACGTTGCCCTGACCGTTCATACCGACGATGAGCATGTCCATGTCGTTGAAACAGCCCTGTCCGTTAGAATCGATGAGGTTCATCTGAATGTTATAAAGGTCCTTGACCGACTGCCAGTTATCTCTGATATCGCCGGTGGAGCGCCACATATGAGCGCCTGTCTCTTTTATCCATTTATGGGATTCATCCGCGCCCCAGGAGCAGGCGGAAAAGAGTATATCCCTGCCGCAGTTTGCAAGGGCAAGACCCATGCGGCGATAGAGTATCTTTCCTACTTCAAAGTTGGGCTTGAAGCAGTAGTCATATTTAAGGAAGTCGACGCCCCAGGACGCAAAGGTGCGCGCGTCGATGAATTCGTATTCGTAAGAACCGGGGTAGCCGGCGCAGGTATAGATACCGGCGCAGGAGTAGATGCCGAATTTCAGCCCTTTGGAGTGGACGTAGTCGGCAAGCGCCTTGATTCCGCTGGGGAATTTGACGGGATCGGCTTCAAGCTCGCCCTTTTCGTTGCGGACGCGCTTTGACCAGCAGTCGTCGATGACGAGGTACTCGTAGCCGGCGTCGAGATAGCCTTCGCTGACCATCATGTCGGCGGTTTGTTTTATAAGATCTTCGCTTATATTAGTTCCGAAAGTGTTCCATGAGTTCCAGCCCATGGGAGGTGTTTTTACGATCATTTTAATTTCCTCCGCTCAAGAATTATCTGAGTTTCTCTATAAGGTTACGGCAGGAAATCCCTGCCGACATTATTCATCCTAACATAAAACGCGTGTGTTGTCAAGAAAAATTTGTAAAATATATTAAAGTTTCACGACCTTGCATCTGAGCATACGGCAGCAGTGAGGTTCGAGGATATAGCTTTGAAAATTATCCCTGAAAGTGCCGAGATCCTTCTTTTCCCAAATGTCGTAGATCTGAAGTCCGACGCCTGTCGACTTATTGAGACCGAGCGCGGAAAACGGAACAAAGGGATATGTTTTGCCGTCCGTAAGGTTGACCATAGCGACGAGAATGTCGCCGTTTTCGAGGTGCTTTGCCCAGGCGAGCACGCCCCAGTGGTCGCATATGAGATAGGGCTGGCAGTAAGCTGTGTCCTGGTTAACCGCGATGATATCTTTATTAAGGAGGATCGACCTGACCTCGTCCGAACAGTTTCTGATATCGTGCCCCATCATGAGCGGCGAGCCGAACAGCGCCCATAACGAAAAGTGGGTCTTATATTCTTCGAGCGTACAGCCGCCCAAAGCGACGTTGCCCTTGCCGTTCATGCCGACGATGAGCATGTCCATGTCGTTGAAACAGCCCTTGCCGTTTGAATCGATGAGGTTCATCTGGATATTATAAATGTTTTTGACCGACTGCCAGCTGTCGCTGATATCGCTTGTGGAACGCCACATGTGCGCGCCGGTCTCTTTGATCCACTTGTGAGTTTCTTCAAGCCCTGCCGTGCAGGCAGAAAAGAGTATGTCCCTGCCGCAGTTTGCAAGGGCAAGCCCCATACGGCGGTAGAGCATTCTTGCCTGTTCGAAGTTAGGCTTGAAGCAGTAGTCGAATTTGAGGAAGTCAACGCCCCAGGACGCAAAGGTGCGCGCGTCGGCGAATTCGAATTCGTAAGAGCCGGGGTAGCCGGCGCAGGTATAGACGCCCTCGCAGGTGTAGATGCCGAATTTCAGCCCTTTTGAATGTACGTAATCGGCAAGCGCCTTGATTCCGTTCGGGAATTTGACGGGGTCGGCTTCAAGCTCGCCGTTTTCGTTACGTACGCGGCTTGACCAGCAGTCGTCGATGACGAGGTATTCATAGCCGGCGTCGAGGTAGCCGTCGCTGACCATCGTGTCGGCGATGTTTTTTACCAGCTCTTCGCTGATGTTGCTTCCGAAAGTGTTCCACGAGTTCCAACCCATGGGAGGTGTTTTTACAATCATATAATTTTCAGGCAGGGGCAAACTACGTTTTCCCCTGCGAAACCCCTTTCCTTTTTAGTACAGGGGCAAACTACGTTTTCCCCTATAAGACCCCTTTCCTTTTAAAACGGAGAC
>CAZVSW010000061.1:0-10547 GCA_964630005.1 uncultured Ruminococcus sp.
TCCAATACAATTTGTATACTCCGCATCCGGAATACCCTCGGACATATACCGAAGGGATTCCAATGGCGATCGTCATTGACTGAGACAATATAATAAAAGTCGGGGGCTCGTTATGAGTCCCCGATTTGATATCTTATAGAGGAAGAGGTCTAACAGGGGAAAACGCGCGAAGCGTGTTGTCTTTTTGTTTATAATAAAGAATTCGTTTTTTTCGCGATTCACTCGTGAAAAAAACTCATCTTAGGCGAGCTGTGCGAGCCCTCGCGCCGAGGGGAGCGTTCAAAAAGTGCCCGTCGGGGACGGGCATTTTTGTGGAGCGGCGATAAGCGCGAGGAGGAAAAGTGGTTTACGGAGAAAAACGTAGTTTGTCTCCGTACTAAAAGGAAAGGGGTCTTATAGGGGAAAACGCAGTTTGCCCCTATAGGCGAAGCGTGTTGTCCCCGTCATTTCTTCTGCATTAACATGATGATCTGTGCCGCGAGGAAGAATATGAACGATATGCCGATCGAAACCAACAGCTGTGTTCCTCCGAGCGGCGCATAGCCCATAAACTTTGCTATCGGCGGTATGTACATGGCGGCGGATATCAAAACACCTGCGGCGGCAAGCATTGCGAACGACAGATAGTTCATATATGCGCGGTTTATGAGCACCGAGTGCTTGACGCCGCACATCAGCGAATAGAAAAACAACAGCGACGCGAACGTCATAAGCGACGCGGTCAGCGGTGCATTCGGGGCGGTCTTAAGCGCGATCTCCGAAGAAAACAGGCACAGCGCGCCGCCTATCGCGGAATATATCGCCGGCAGCAGGTAATAGACCGCTTTGACGCGCGGTTTGACCGACGGCAGAGGCTCTGACAATATATTTCTTTCGGGCGGGGCGAACGCCAGCGACACCGAAAACAATATATTAACGGCAAAACCGAACAAGAAGACGTCGCCTGCCGAAAACGGCAGCGAGCCCTTTAAAAGCAGTGAAAACAGCGTCCAGAAGAACATTGTCATAAAGCCCACAACAAAAAACTCGGCGGTGTTTGATATGCGCTTCATCGCCATGCGGGCGCATTTCAGCGTTTCTGTAATGGTGTCGAAGCCGTCGTTTTTCATCTGTACGTCGCAGGTGGAAAGCAGTGTATCGGTGCTTCCGCGCTTTGGCGCGAACGATACGTCCGCTTCCTTCATAAGCGGCAGCTGTTCGGTGCGCGATGCGGCGATGGCGACCTTTTTGCCGTCCTGGCGGCGGAGCTGTTCAACATAAAGCCACTCCTTGTCGCTCAGACCGGTAAACACCTTATAGCGCGGACAGTTGGCGATAAACAGCCCTTCGTCGGAGGTGCGGAGCATTTCCGCAGTGCATATCTCCTGCTCATTTTCAAGGATTCCGGCGCTTTTTGCGGTGTTATAGGACGTGTAGTACGGATCATCGGAAGAAACGACGATCTCGATATCTGCCTGGCGGCACTTGAACACGGCGGACGCCGCGCCCACCTCGAAGGACGAATAGAGTCCTGCGAAGCCGACGAGCACAAGCTTGCGTTCGGCCGTGATGTCGCGCAGGCTGTCTGCCGCCGTATGACCGACGGCAACGGCGATCGGAGTGCGCGTCTTTGAGATCTCTTCCGCAAAAGCATAGGCGCGTTTTTTGGATTTTTCGTCAAAGCGGTAATTGATTCCGTTCTGGCGGTATCCGGCACAGCGCGAGATGACGTTTTCGGGCGCGCCCTTGATGATGACGATCGGCGAGCCGTCATAAAGCGCCAGCGTGCGGGTCATTTCTCCGCGGCTGTCGAATTCGGATTCAATGCGGTGAAAATTTTCTGTATTGAGGTCGGCGCGCGTGACCTTCATCGCGGAAGCGGCTTCCACAAGCGAAATGGCGAGCGCACTGCCCGAAAAGCGTTCGGCAATGGTACGCTCTTTTTTTTCGTCCTTGTCGCCGGTCATCACGGCTTTTACCGACGAACAAAACAGCAGATAGCGCAAAACGTCGACGGCGGGCGCGCTTCGGTTGTTTTCAACGATATACTCGCCGAAACAGTCATAAAGCCTGTCCGCCTTGAAGATCGTGGGCGGGAAAGCCGTCTGCTTGTCGCACATGACCGAGTTGACGCCCACGAGCTTTGGAATACAGTCGAAGTTGCGGACGGCGGCGCCCTTTTTGAGCGCCTTGTTAAGGCAGTCTGCAAATGTGTAGGAAGAAAAGGCAAACGAAGTGTCGGTAAGGGCGGTCGTGCCTACTGCGAGCGCGAGTATGAACGTTTTGGCAAGACCCGCGCCGCGGATCATTCCCGCTGCTATCAGCACGATCTCGAACAAAGCGGCGGCGACGGTAAGTATACGCCCCTCTTTTTGCACTCCTTTGAGCACCGAGGGAAGAAAACGATATGAGCCGTGCCGCTGTTTTTTGTTCATAAGCACGTTTTCGCCCACGTCGCACACAACGGCAACGCCGTTTCCGCCGGTCACGATGCTTCCGGCATAGACCATATTTTCGCTTGCTCTGACGCGGCTTTTTTTCTGAATAAAGCGCGCGTCTTTTTTAACGGCGGAGCTGATCCCGTTTATGGGCGTTTCAAGCACGGTAAGTCCGTTACACTCGATAAGCCTGCCGTCAGCCGGCACGATCGCTCCGTCTTCGAGGTATATAACATCGCCGCACACCACGCTTCGGCTGTCGGTGACCATTACGCTGCCGCCGCGTATGATGGTTGCGCTTGACGACGTCTGTTTTTTTAGGTTGTTCAAGAGCTTGCCGGCGCGGTGTTCGAGCAGTGCGTTGATAAACGACAGCACGACGCTGCCTGCCGCGACGAGCAGAACCGTCGGATCTCTGTCAAACACATAAACGAGCAGTGAAGCGAACAGCAAAAACACCGTAAGCAGGTTGGTATATTGCCGCCGCAGACTGTCTTTGAAGGAAAGTTCGACAACTCCGGAAACGATGTTTGCGCCGTACTGTGCGCGCTGTTTGCGGACGGCCTTCGGGTCGAGACCGGTGGTTATATCGCTGCCGAAAAGCTCCGCCACCTCGTGAGGGTACATTTCGGAATACTGGAGCTCTTCGTCAAGCGCACGCTTTGCCGTTTCGGGAGTAAAGGTATTTATTTTGGGGAAATCGTCCTGACGTGCCATGGCTCAGGCAAAGGAAACGGCGATTCTGCCGTCTTCGCCGCGGGCAAGTATAACCTCAGAGAGCGGCTGTTTATAGCTTTCGATAATTCTGAGCGCCACAACGTCTTCAATATCTGTCTGGATAAAGCGGCGCAGGTTGCGCGCGCCGTATTTATCGCTGTAGCCGCCCTCGGCGACAGCTTCCGCCGCCGCGCGGTCGTATGTGAGCTTTATATCCTTGTCGGCAAGCACGGCCGCGAGGTCGGAAAGCATTATCATGGCGATGTCGGCGCAGTCGGACTTTGTGAGACGGTTGAAGACGATGATATCGTCGACACGGTTGATGAATTCGGGGCGAAGCAGTCCTTCGAGCGCGCGGAGCACTTTAGCTCCGTCGCTTACCTTGCCGGTGGCGTTGAAGCCGGCGGACGAGCTGTCGGTACTGCCGGCGTTGGTGGTCATGACGATGATGGCGTTTTCAAAATTGCACACCTTGCCGTGAGCGTCGGTGATCCTGCCGTCGTCAAGTATCTGAAGCAGTATATTGAGCACATCGGGATGCGCTTTTTCGATCTCGTCAAAGAGCACCACGCTGTACGGTCTGCGGCGTATTTTTTCTGTCAGCTGACCCGCCTCGTCATATCCGACATAGCCGGGGGGCGAGCCGATCAGGCGGCTGACGGTGTGCTTTTCCATATATTCGGACATGTCGACGCGTATGAGCGTTTCGGGCGAATCGAACATATAATTTGCAAGCACCTTGACAAGCTCGGTCTTGCCGACGCCGGTAGTGCCGGCAAAAATGAAGCTGACGGGCTTCTTTTTATATGAGATCCCGGCGCGGCTGCGCTTGATGGAGCGTACGAGACGCGTTATAGCCTCATCCTGACCGATGATGCGCTTTTTGAGCTCTGTTTCCATGCGGTCGATCTTTGAAAACTCGTTTTCGGTAATGTTTGCCGCGGGTATACCCGTCCATACCTCGATAACCTTGGCAAGCGCTTCGGGCGCGAGATATATCTTGTCTCTTTCAGCGGAAAGCGCGTCAAAGCGTTCGTGCTTTTGCGCCAGCTGAGTCTTATAGTCGGCGATCACCTTATAATCCTCTTCGGTCTTTTCCTCTTTTGCTTCAAAGACCTCCATAGCGCCGGTCAGGGAGGAGATATCCGAGGTGAGTTTGTTTATCTCGTTTATTACCTCAGAATGGAGGGCGGTGTAGCTTGCCGCCTCGTCAAGAAGGTCGATGGCTTTGTCGGGGAGGAAGCGGTCGGTGATATAGCGTTCGGAAAGGCGCACTATTTCGGGGAGCAGGGTTTCTGCGATCCTGATGCCGTGATAGGCTTCATAATAGCGCTTTACGCCTTTGAGGATGGCGACGCTGTCTTCGACAGAGGGCTCGTTTATCATTACCGGCTGGAAGCGGCGTTCGAGCGCGGCGTCGGTTTCGATATATTTGCGGTATTCGTTCACTGTGGTGGCGCCGATAAGCTGAATCTCCCCGCGCGAGAGGGCGGGCTTCAGGATATTGGCGGCGGTAAGACTGCCTTCAGCTCCGCCTGCGGCAACGATAGAATGAACCTCGTCAATGACAAGGATGATATTGCCGGCTTTTTTAACGTCCTCGATCAGCCCCTTCATGCGGGATTCGAACTGACCGCGGAACTGTGTTCCCGCGACGACGGAGGTCATGTCGACAAGGCAGACGCGCTTATCCCTTAGCTTTTGCGGAACCTGACCCGAAGAAATCTTTTCGGCAAGCAGCTCGGCGACGGCGGTCTTGCCAACGCCTGCTTCGCCTATGAGGCAGGGGTTGTTTTTCTGTCTGCGGCAGAGTATCTGCATAACGCGCATAAGCTCGCTGTCTCTGCCGATGACGTTATCGAGCTTACCCTTGGCGGCGCGGTCGGTGAGGTCGAGGCAATAGCTGTCCAGAAATTTATATTTGGTCTTTTTTGCTTCGGTCTTGTTGTCGTCGCCCTGAGCTTCGCCGCGCTGTTTTTCCTGACGGTTGCCGAATATCTCGCTCAGATTAAGCGTGGGCGCTCTGCCTTCCTCGGGCTCTTCGATGTTCATGCCCTCCATGATGGTGGGCATCATATTATCCATATTTTCGGTGATCTGCTTAAGCTCGTCTTCGCTGATGCCTAACTGGTGAAGTAGGTTTGCGTCGGGCTGAAGACCGGCGGCTTTGGCGCAGGGCAGGCAGAGCCCTTCGTTTTTAAACTGATCGCCGTTTTTTTGTGTTACAAATATTACTGCCAGACGCTTGTGGCAGCGGTCGCACATTTTAATTACCATAACAATTATCCTTTTGATGTTTAATTGTGAAACAGATTGATATAATAGTACCGCAGGTACATCACAAAAGCAAACACAAGCGAAAGCGCGGACGCACCGGCGCTTATATATGTGATAACGGGGACGTCCCACCACAGTATAAGCAGGCACACGCAGATCGTGATGACAAACGTGGCAAGCTTGCCGTACCATTTTGAGGCTACGACGAAGTTGGCTTTTTTGCGTATGACAAGTCCGCCGGCGAGGAACAGACACTCTTTGACCAGAACCGTTATGACCAAAAAGGTGAGGAAGCTGTTTTTGATGGCGAGGCAGACGAACGCGGTGAACTGCATGAGCTTATCTGCGAGCGGGTCGAGGATCTTGCCGACGTCGGTGATCCAGTTGTTTTTTCTTGCGAGATAGCCGTCGATAATGTCGGTAAGCCCCGCGAGCAGGAAGACCGCAAGCGCGATAAGCTTGCTGTTAGTCATGTCACTGAAAAATATGACTGCAAACAGCGGCACCATAAGCAGCCGTATGAATGAGAGTATGTTTGGGATTTGCTTTTTAGACATTGTTTGTTTTACCTCTGTGGTTTTGAAATATTATCCGAAAATGGCGGTAAAGAGGTTATGCTTGCAGAACCACCCGAAAAGAAGTGTCTCTTCGGCGTGTATCTGTGAAAAGAACTGCCAGTCCAGTTGCTGTCCATAGGGCAGAAGCACGTTTATGACCGCCACGAAAAGATAGACGCGGATGAGCGCGAGGATCACGCCGAGAAGCACGCCGAGGAAGGTGTTTGCCTGTTTGAGCACGGGCAGCTGAAAGAATCTGTCCAGCAAAAACACGGCGAGCTTGAGTATCAGCGTCGTGCCGATGAAGAGTATCAGAAACGCTATGACCGTTACGACCGCGTCGACGACCGGTTCGGAGATATACTCTTCAAGGTCGTGTCTGAGATTTTCGGTGTTTTCGTGCCGCCAATCCTCCCATTTTTCGCGGAGCTCGTTCTGGTCGATGCCGAATACGGATATCATGGCGGAAAAACTGCTGTTGTTTTCAAGAAGCGTGGGGTCGTAATTATCGCTGTCAGAGCTTACAAAGCCCGCAAGCGTATCGGATATCGATTCGCGCGCGTTCTGCGCCACCGAAGTGTTTATAAGAAACGATTTGACGGGGGAGATAAGCAGAAGCGATACAACGACGGCGATGACGAACGAAGCGCCTCCGAGCAGGGCGCGGATAAACCCTCTCTTTGCGGCGATGAATATGGAAAAGACGATGATTACAATTATAAGGATATCAAGAAGAGCGCTCATTTTTTACCTCATTAATCGGGCGGCGGAGTCAGATTTTGTTCGTGGAAGTCGTTCTTATTATACACCAAAGCCGTGTTTTTATAAAACATGATAACGCTGTCGCTGTCGGGCTCATAGGCGAGGCAGATATAATCGATGCCGATATCCTGCGCTCTGTCCTCTGCGCGGCTTTTCAGGTCGACCGTACACAGCGAGCCGGCGCTGTAATAATACAGATATTCGCCGATGATATCGACCTGAGCGACGTCGTTTTGCACACTGCGGCTCATGATATGCTCGCCGTAGGAGTTATATATCTCAAGCGTGGTGGCGTTTGAAAGACCTGCGCTGGCAAAGGTGAGGGTATAGTACTTTCCGTTTTGAAAAAAGCGCTTGGCGGTCTTTCCGGTGAAATAGACGGTGGAACGTACACTGCTGTCGGCGGCGCAAAAGCGCAGTGCCGAATTTGTAAGCAGTGCATAGCTTCCGTCTTCGAAAAACGAAACATAAAGCGGTATCTCATCGACATAGTCGAAAACGGCTGTCGGGTCGGAGGATACGTCGGGGGCGAAAATATAGAAATAGGCGTGGTAATTGCCCTCCGCGTCGTTGGTAAACGCGGCAACGGCGGCGGTTTTGCCGTCGTCAGAGAGGGCGAGACGCGTTGTATAGCGGTCGGCAAAGTAATATTTGAAAATTATGCGGAAGTCGTTGTCATATATCTCAACGCCCGATTTATATCCGAGCGCCGAGGTAACAACGCCGTATTTGCCCGACGGAGACGCAGCTACCGAGATTATTGGGTAGGAGTATTCCTGCGTATAAAGGAGCGAATACGCCGAATATATGCTCAGCAGGTTCGACGACCTGTCGGCAACGATCAGGTGCCTGCCGTTCACGGCGGCGAGAGGGTCGTTGAAGTCGGAATTTTGTTTGAGCAGACGCTGTCCGGCGGTGTCATATACGCTGACGCTTTGGCGGTTTATCACGGCGACGTCGCCGTTAAGGATCTTATAGAGCGTGTTGCTGTCGCTGTCGTAGCTGATGGTCTTGCCGGCGTTTATCGTCGTGTCGCGGTCGACCGACATGAATTTCAGCATATAGCGAAAATTCTCCATCGTCAGCTCGCCGCCGTAGAAGGTGAAGCCAAACGAGATAAAGCAGATGAGCAGGAAGAGCACCGCAATTTTCAAAACAGAAATACGCGACGCCAGACGGGCATAATATTCAGTTGGGGTCGCCTGCGACCGCTTTGACGAGGTGCGGCGGCGCTTTTTTGAAGTGAAAATTGAAAATACAGACATAAAAGCTTTAAGCTGAGTAACAGCGCTCTAATAGAAGACTTTATTCAGATACAGCCCCGAGGCGGGCATTGTATATCCGGCGTGTCCGCGGTCTTTGGCTTTGATTATTTCGGGTATCGTCTCTTTTATTCTGCCGGTAAGCGATTGCAGCGCCGTACCGACCATGATGCGCACCATGTTATAAAGAAATCCGTCGGCGGCGGTATAGATGCGGACAAAGCCGCCGTCCCTTTCGGCGCGGAAATATTTTACGGTGCGTGTGGCGTCCTTGATCTTGCTGTGCGCCGCCATGAAGGACGAAAAGTCGTGAGTGCCTTCAAAACCTCTGCCAAGCTCATTCAGCTTTTCTACATCAATGGGATAGACCCATTTTGCGGCGAGGTCGGTATAAAAAACGTTTTTCAGCGGGCTGTTCCAGATAAGGTACATATATTCTTTGCCGACAGCCGAGTAGCGCGAATGGAAGCCGTCGTCGGCGAGCCATGCTTTGTCGACGGAAATGTCGTCGGGAAGCAGGCGGCTTATGGCAAGGGGCAGGCGGTCGCACGGTATTGCCGATTCGCAGTCGAGGTGGCAGATATATGCGTTTGCGTGCACGCCCGAATCGGTGCGGCTGCATCCCGTAACGCTGACGGGGCGTTCGAACACCTCTTCAACTGCGTTCTGCACCGTTTTCTGAAGCGAAACGGCGTTTGGCTGAACCTGCCAGCCGGCATAAGCCGTTCCGCGGAATGATAGCTGTAATACGGTCTTCATAGTGCGATCAGTGTGTAATTATTCAGCACGAATATGCCGACGGCGACGGCGAGCATGGCGGACAAGAACACAAAGTCAGACGCTCTTAGGTGAGGGACCTTCATTTTCGTTCTGCCCTCTCCGCCGTGGTAGAGGCGCGTTTCCATCGCCTCCGCAAGCTCGTATGCGCGCCTGAGCGCCGAATAAAACAGCGGTACAAGTATGGGTATGAGCGCTTTAACGCGTTTGACGACGCCGCCTGTATCAAACGATACGCCCCTTGATTTTTGGGCGGAGATGATCTTTTCCGTCTCTTCGACAAGGGTGGGTATGAATCTCAGCGCGATGGTCATCATCATGGAGAATTCGTGTACAGGTACTTTTATCTTTTTGAGCGGCGAAAGCAGGCTTTCAAGCCCGTCGGTGAGGTCGAGCGGCGAGGTGGTGTATGACAAAATGACCGATGTGCCCATGACGAGGCATATGAGCCGCAGTATCATAAACACCGCCGAAGATACGCCTTCGGCATAGACGCTGATAAAGCCGAGCTTAAAAAGCAGATTTTCGCCCGATACGAAAAATACGTTTATAACGGCCGTGAGTATCAGTATAAAGAACAGCGGCTTAACGCTTTTGAAGAGTATTTTAACACTGATTTGTGAAATAATCAACAATGCAAACGTCCATATTACGACGCCGGCAAGTGCGGCGTCCGTTTTTGCGGCAAGAACCCCGGCCAGAAAGACGATGAGCAGCAGTATTTTGATTCTTGCGTCGGTTTTGTGGAGCAGGGAGTTCCCGGGAAAGAACTGCCCTAACGTGATATCCTTTACCATTTATTTTTCCAATTCCGCTTCGATGATTTTTTTTGCATAGCCGAGAGTGTAGATATCGCTTCTTGAAACTACGCCTCTTTTTTTGAGCTCGATGAAGAGCTTGGTGATCTGCGGCACGTCAAGTCCTGCGTCAAAGAGCTTTTCGGCGTTTTCAAAAATTTCTTCAACGCCGCCGTTCATAAACACCCTGCCGCCCTTCATGACGATTATGCGGTCGCACCAGTTGGCGATATCCTCCATGCTGTGGGAGATGACCACCATGGTGGTGTTTGTTTTTTTGCGGTATTCGACCAGCCCGCCGAGTATTTCGTCCCTGCCCTTCGGGTCGAGCCCTGCCGCGGGCTCGTCGAGCACCAGCACCTCGGGCTGCATTGCGATAACGCCGGCAATAGCGGCGCGGCGCTTTTGCCCGCCGGAGATCTCAAACGGAGAAGCCGCAAGCATTTCGTCGTCAATGCCGCAAAACCTTGCCGCCTCTTCGACGCGGCGGTCGATCTCTTCTTTTGTAAGCCCCATATTCCCCGGACCGAAGGCGATATCCTGACGCACGGTCTCTTCAAACAGCTGATATTCGGGGTACTGAAACACCAGCCCGACCTTGAAGCGTATGTCGTTTACCGCTTGCTTGGAGCGGTTTATATCCTCGCCCTTAAACAGAACCTGACCCGAGGTGGGCTGTAAGAGCCCGTTTAAAAGCTGTGCGAGGGTGGACTTGCCGCTGCCGGTATGCCCGATTATGCCGCATACACTGCCAGCCGGCAGTTCAAGAGAGACGCCGTCAAGCGCGGTAAGGGCAAACGGCGTGCCTTCGCCGTAACGGACGGTGACGTTTTTTAATGTGATAACAGCTTCGCTCATGAAAACAGCTCCTCAATCCTGTCGGCGGCGTCCATGGCATGGAGCACGTCGGTATCGACGGCGTATCCGTCGTTTTTAAGCATCCAGCAAAGCTCCGTTACCTGCGGCACGGAAAGCCCGATG
>CAZVSW010000062.1:0-10512 GCA_964630005.1 uncultured Ruminococcus sp.
GATAAGCGCGAGCAAAAAAGGGGTTTACGGGGGAAAATGTGTTTCCCCCGTCACAAGGAGCGCAAGCGACGCCCCGAAAGGGGGCAAACGGGGGAAAACGACCGCGCACAGCGCGGTTGTTGTCCCCCGTCATAAGTTTTAATATGCTTTTCCCCAATAAAGCACGGTCGTTGCGGGCTTGCCGCAGCAGACGCATTTATCGCCTACAGGGGTCTGGTCGAAGGGTATGCAGCGCGAAGTGATTCCGCAAAGCTCCTTCATTTTTTCTTCACATGCGGGGTCTTCACACCACATGGTCTTTACAAATCCGTCGCCGTTTTCAGCCAGTACGGAGTTGATCTCGTCCGGCGTATTGCAGCAATATGTATGGTTTTCGCGGTTTTTGAGCGCTTTTTCATAAAGTCCGTCGTGAACAGACTGAAGCAGCTCGGCGGCGGTCTTTTCGATGCTTTCAAGCGAAGCGACCTGCTTTTCGCCGTTATGGCGTGTTACGGCGACGCACTGACCCGCTTCAATATCGCGCGGTCCGAGCTCGATGCGGAGCGGCACGCCCTTCATTTCGTACTGAGCGAACTTCCAGCCTGCGGAATTGTCGCTGTCGTCAAGCTTTACGCGAAGTCCCGATGCGGCGAGACGGTCGCGGAGCGCGCGGCAGGCGTCGAGCACGCCGTCCTTATGCTGAGCGATGGGCACGATGATGACCTGAACAGGCGCGACGGCAGGCGGAAGAACGAGACCGTTATTATCGCCGTGCGTCATGATTATGCCGCCGATAAGGCGGGTAGAAACGCCCCATGAAGTCTGGAACGGGTACTGGCGGGTGTTATTTTTATCGGTAAACTGAATATTGAAGGCTCTTGCGAAGCCGTCGCCGAAAAAGTGGCTCGTTCCGGCCTGAAGCGCCTTGCCGTCATGCATGAGCGCCTCGATACAGTATGTAGATACCGCGCCGGCGAACTTGTCGCTTTCGGTTTTTTTGCCTTTCAAAACGGGCATAGCGAGTGATTTTTCGCAAAAATCTGCGTATATATTAAGCATACGCTCGGTTTCCTCAACTGCTTCTGCCTCTGTAGCGTGGATGGTGTGACCTTCCTGCCACCAGAATTCGCGGCTTCTGAGGAACGGACGGGTCGTTTTTTCCCATCTTACTACGCTGACCCACTGGTTATAGAGCTTGGGCAGGTCGCGGTAGGAACTGACGATGTTTGCATAATGTTCGCAAAACAGTGTCTCGCTGGTGGGACGTACGCAAAGGCGCTCTTCAAGTGCATCCTTGCCGCCGTGAGTCACCCATGCGACCTCGGGGGCGAAGCCTTCGACATGATCTTTTTCTTTCTGAAGAAGGGATTCGGGGATGAACATTGGCATCTGGACGTTTTCGTGACCTGTTTCTTTAAAGGTCTTATCGAGTATGTCGCGGATATTTTCCCAAATTGCACAGCCGTAAGGTCGCAGCACCATGCATCCCTTTACGCTGGTGTATTCAATGAGCTCGGCTTTGCGGCATATATCTGTGTACCATTTGGCAAAGTCGACGTCCATCGAAGTAATTTCTTCGACTGCTTTCTTTTCAGCCATAAACTTAATTCCCCTTTTGTTAAAAATTACGCTATTGAAAAAGGACGAACGACCGAGTATAATATTAATTGAAAAGGTATCGGATCGGGTTTTCCTTTTAAAATACCTTTCTATAATATCACAATATCAGGCGTAAGTCAAGAGGTTCGTTTTATGAGAAGAATAATGTTGCTGCTGCTTGTTTTGCTTGTCGTTTTTTCGGCGGGCGGCTGCTCCGTGATAAAAGATATAATGGGCGAGGAAAAGTATGAAAAGCTTTCGGGCAAGTTAAGCGCCGCATGGGAGAAGGTCGGCAGGGACACGCTTGCAGAGCTTACCGATGAGGCGTGGCGCGAATTCGGCTTCGGCAGAAGCATCGATTGGCCGGAGGACAGCATTGCCTCGTCGCTTCCGAAATTCCGCGACGGAAAGGTCGAGGTCAGCTACTCCGCAGAAAACGGCGGTTATATAAAACTGAAAGGCGTGAGCGACAGCGAGCTTGACGAATATATCGCCCGCCTTGAGGAGCTTGGCTACCGCAAGACGGTGCAGACAGACCCTTTTAACGTGCTTTTAACCTTTGACGGTACATATGTCGGCTTTATAAAGACAGACACTTCAAAATGCTCGATGGTCTATGCCGGTTCGTTTGCTGGTATCAATGAGATCGTCTCGATGACGGAGGTAAAATGAAAACACACCGTGCTTTTAAATTTTTAACAGCTATATTGCTTGCGCTGCTTGTTTTGACCCCTTGTCTTGTCAGACCTTTTGCGGAGGAAGAGTCCGACCCTCTGCCGCCGCCCGATATATCCGACGAAAGCTTTGAAGATCCGTCGGAGGAATCTTCTGACGAAAGTTCGGAGGAGGAATCTTCTGAGGAAAGCTCTGAAGAACCGTCCGAAGAGTCATCGGATGCGGGCGAGGAAAGCTCCGAGCCCGAAGTCAATAAGATTTACGTCACTGTCATGAACCCGAGCGTCGGTACTTATGATCTTGACGGATTTGCCGGGATGGAGATGATATCCGGCGGATATGTCTACGTCTTCGAGGGCGACAGCGCGAAGGTTGATATCAATTATATTTCAGACGGTATGAGCAAGCTTTGGGGCGTTCAGTACGGCACAGAATTTGCCGAAGCGACAAACGACCGATTCGTCAGCTTTACCGTGAGTGAAGACTGCGTGGTCACCTTTTCGGTAACCGGCTTTGCCACCGTAAAGAGCGAGACCGCCTTTGCCGGCAGCAGTGAAAGCGGTATGTATCTTACCGTGAACGGCTCAAGGCTCACGCGCGATTATATCAAAAACCGCGAAGCGTCGGTTGCCGCCGTACTGCCCAAGGGGCTTACTGCCGAAAAAGCGGAGATCGAATTTTCCGACGGCAGTGAGAGCGTCGTCGTATATTTCAGCGAAAATCGCTGTACCTTCCCGGCGATAAACTGCGATTTCAAGGTCACCGTAACGGTTTCGGGATATCCCACGGTTGACGTCGGCGTAAGCTGGGGCGGAGAGGGCAGTGTGACGGTCGCGGGCAATACGGCAAAAAAGGGAAGCGTTGTTGTGTTCACGGCTGTGCCTGACGACGGATATTATGCCGAATATGCTACGCTCAACGGCAGAAACGTCACGCTCTCCGGCGGGCAGTATACCGCTATTGCAAACGACGATCTGAGCTTCTATGTCCATTTTGCTCTGAAGCCGGATAGTCAGAAAGTCGTTCTTTCGGTCGACCCGAGGGCGTCGGGCGGCGAGATCTCGTTTAAGAATTATGAGGGTCAGACGGCGGATGTGCCGTTTGGCGAGGAGTGCGAGATCCTGCTTGCTCCCTATGAGGGTTATGTGCTCGACCGTGTGTACATAAACGGCATTTCAACCACCCCTGCGGGCAACAGCATTACCGTTACCGTAACGCGCGAGCACGAGATAGTTGCCGCGTTTAAAAGAGCTACATATAATATTACCGCGGTCGTGCCGAAAAATTACGGCGGCAGGATCGAAGCGGTCGGCTACACGATTACGAACGGCATGGTGACCGTCGACCACGGCAGCAGCGTTACCTTCCGCTTTACTCCCGATATGGGACATATAATTTCCTCTGTAAAAATAGACGGAGCGGCGCTTCAGGGCGAGTTTGCGGAAGAATATACCTTTAGCAACGTAAAGGCAAACCATACTCTTTCCGTGACCTTTGTCGCCGAGGGCGAAAACACTAAATTCTATACCGTTTCGGTGGACTGCGGCGAGCACGGAAGGGCAGAGCCCGGCAATCTGCTTGACGTAGACGAGGGCGACGACCTGATCATAAGCTTTGTTCCCGACGAGGGATATGTTGTCGACCGCGTGTTCTATGACGGCGAGCCGGCGGCGCTCACGCAGGGCAAGCTGGTGCTTATCGGCATCACCGCCGACCACATAATTCAGGTCACGTTTAAAGAAAAGCCGCGCGATACGGTCGACGTCGTCAAGGCCGAGGACGTGGATTGGCAGCCGGTCGACGTCGTCATTGATATTTCAAAGAATTACAAGGTCGATCGCTCGGTGTTTGACAAGATCGCTTCTCTTTACGGCAGTAAGCGCTTCACCTTTAGCAACGGTCTGTTTGATATAACGCTTCAAAACGGGGCGGTGATGAATATAAGCGGCGACTATGCCGATCTGAACTATGACACGCTGATCGTGCCCGAAAGCACGGAGGTGTTTTTGCAGTGCCTGAGCGAAAATAAGGTGTCTGTTTACACGGTCGTTTCGGTTTCCGAAGCGTACCCGACGGGCAGTGCCATGACAATCACGCTCGGTCAGGAATTTTCCGCAAAGACGGTCAACGTCTATACGTTTGACGGTTCGGTGTTCAGAAAAGAAAAAGACGGCATTGTAGCCGACCTTCAGGGCAGTGTTGCCTTCCCGCTGTCTGACGGACGCACGATGGTCATTGCGGTTGACGAGTCCGCGCCGGTCAATCATATCGTGACCGTCAATTGCGGCGCCAACGGCACATCCGACCCCATGACGGCGCAGACGGTGGCAGACGGCGGCAAGGTCACGATAAGGATATTCCCGTTTGACGGGTATATGGTCGATACCGTTGCGGTCGACGGCGTATTCCTTGAGCTGGACGAGGCGGCGCGTATGAACGGCGCTTGCGAGCTTCCGCTTTCAAATATCAGGAAGGATACGCAGGTGGACATCCGATTTGTCGTGATGCCGGTCGAGGAACAGTCTCAGACGGGACTTATCCTCCTTATTGTAATAATATCCGTAGCGATCGTAGGCGGCGGCGCACTGTTCTTCGTGCAGTGGAAGCGGACGAAGTATTAAAAAATTTAAATGAGCAGGTATAACGCTAAGCCTGCTCATTTTTTGTGTTTTGGTATGAAATATCAACGGTCCGCGAGATGAAGCTCTTGCTTTAACGCCCTTTGAAGAATGGCGGAAACATTGACGCCGTTCTTTTCCAACAGCTTTATTAGTTCTTTGGTCTTCATAGTGTGTCTCCCAACACCATTATTATACACACTGAGTGTGTGTTTGTCAATGGAGCAGAATGTTTTTTTATAAAGCGTGAAAGACTTTTAAGGCACTGTTCTTTGTGCAGTGGAAGCGGACGAAATGTTGATGTGCCCGTGTTGTGTTTCGAAAAAACGGGCTTGTTGCATGTTCTTCTTCCGAAACTTCTGTGTAAACCCGAGCAACTTTCGGATTGCTATACAATATATCGATGCCAAATATTGATATATCGTTGAATTTGTTCTGCAAACTACGTTCGAGACATTTGAAAAAATCAAAAAAATGCGGCGGAACAATGCTGTTCCGCCGCATCAGATTGAAGACAAAGTCACCTCTTAGAGAAAGAGGGGTTCGGGGAGAAAACGCGTATGCGTTGTCTTCCTGAATATAATAAAAATCGTTTTTTTTTGGGGACATGCGCATCAAAAAACACCGCTTGGGCGAGCTCCGCGAGCGCGAGAAGGAAAGGTGTCTTACAGGGGAAAACGTAGTTTGCCCCTGTAGGCGGAGCGATTAATAGGTTTGGAAATACTCTACGATCGCTTCCGCGTCTGCTTTGAAGATGTCTTCGTATGTTTCATAAGTAGAGCGGAATGCGCCGGTGCGTTTTTGTTCGATGAGCTCGGCGAGAATGTTGTACACGGATTTCTGCCCTGATATCTTACCTACCTGGAACACGTCTCCGAGGTCGCAGCCGCTGCGCGAGAAGATAAGGTCAAGGATCTTTGCGGCTTCGTCGTCCGCCTGAAGCTTCTGAAGCTTGAGCACGCGCTCATAGAATTCTACTGCGACCGAGTCGGCGTGAGCGCTCCAGCCGTAATAGCCCATCGCTTCAAGCACTGCGGCGGCAAACTCGGCTTTTTCGGTGTCTATGTTGGTGGCGATGGCATATCCGTTTGTCGACCATGTGCCGAGAAGCGAATGGTAATTGTCCTGATCCTCGTTAAGCTTTGGCGCGGGAAGGATTCCGAACTCGTCTTCCATTTCCGAAAGGCTTATAGCGGTTGCGGTGTTGCCCGAATAGAACAGCACCTTGCCCGCAACGAAGCTGGCTTCAAGCGCCTGCATGGGCCATTCGTAGGGGGTTCTGCCGAAATAATCGTCGCCTCTGACGTAGTAGGTCGGGTTGAGCATGAGCTCAAGCACCTTTTCAACGGCGTCGTTGGCTGTCTCGCTCCAGAGCGTAAGCTCGGGATAGCCGTCCGAATCGGGGGAGAGGATCTTGACGCCCGCGCCGTAGAGCATGACGGCCATATCGCCGTTTTGTCCTGCCCAGCCGTAACAGTCGTCCCACTGGATGCCGGGCGTGTCGTTTATGTCGTTGGTGTAGGAGGTCGAAAGCTCGATCGCTTTGTCGACCGTCCACTTGCCGTCCATGACGAGCGACTGCGGGTCTTCAAGACCGAGGCTGGTCAGAAGAGTCTTGTTATAATAAACGCAGGGCAGTGCGCTCTTATGGTTGACGCCAAGGTCGCCGAGCATGAAATACTGCTTGCCGGCGATGCGCACCGTGTCGGAGAAGCTCTTTTCCCACCAGGGGTTGTCGAGATTTATGTTTTCAAGCTGTGTAAGGTCGTAAAGATAGTTCTGGGTTGCCAAAGTGCCGCAGTCGTAAAGGCAAACGGAGATGGCCTGGAAGGTGTCGTCGCCTGCTGAAATGATGTTCCGGATATGCGAGATGGTGTTGCCGCTGTGGCGCTGGGGGTCGCGCATATATATCTCTTCAATGGTGACTCCGAGCAGTTCGTATACCTGGTCGTTGCGGCGCTTGATCGCCAGATTGACGGTTTCGGGGAAGTTTTCTATAAGCGTTTCGTTATAGACGACTTCGCTGTTCGCCCTTTCGTTCACGCCCGAGGTAAGCACGGTAAACGTCTGACCGTCATAGGCGTTGCCGGTATAGATCTTTTCAAAGTATTGAACAGTTTGCGGAACTTCCGAGGATTCCTCCGCCGGGATGCTCTCGCTGCTTACAGCCGAGACCTCGGAGACGGGGTCGGACTGTTCGCCGTTGTCGCCGTTGCACGCAGAAAAAGCCGTGGCGGCCATAACGGCGCAAAGGATTAACGCAATGGTTTTTTTCATATGGGTCGGTCCTTTCGGTCGGTTATATTATAATAATTTGTCTTTAAAAATAAGCTGCTGTCGTTTTTGCCGACAGCAGCTTTGGTAAATCGCCGTAATTATCGCAGATCGTGATCGTCAGCTCTTGAAATACTCCACGACTGCTTCTGCGTCTGTCTTGAGTATGTCCTCATAAGTTTCGTAAGTGGAACGGAACGCGCCGGTACGCTTTTGCGCGATGAGATCGCCGAGTATGTCGTTAACGGCTTTTGTTCCGGTGATCTTGCCTACCTGGAACACAGAGCCGAGGTCGCAGCCGCGCTGAGCAAAGATAAGGTCGAGGATCTTTGCGGATTCGTCGTCTGCCTGAAGCTTCTGAAGCTTGAGCACGCGCTCGTAGTATTCAACAGCGAGAGAATCTGCATGAGCTTCCCAGCTGTAATAACCCATTGCTTCAAGAACAGCGCCTGCAAATTCGGCGGTTTCCTGGTCGATGTTGGTGGGGATGGCGTATGCGTTGGTGGTCCAGGTGTTGAGGAGCGAGTAATAGTCGTCCTGCTCTTCGGTGAGCTTGGGCATGGGGAGGATGCCGAAGGAATCTTCCATTGCGGAAAGAGCGATAGCGGTGGAGGGGTTGCCGGAATAGAAGAGCACGTTACCGGCGATGAAGTTGGCTTCAAGCGCCTGCATAGGCCATTCATAACCGGGAGTTCTTCCGAAAAGATCGTTACCGCTGATGAAATATTCGGAATTGAGCATGAGTTCGAGAGCCTTTTCGACCGCGTTGTTTGCAGTCTCGCTCCAGATGGTGAGTTCGGGATAGCCGTCAGAGTCGGGTGAGAGGATTCTTACGCCCGCGCCGTAGAGGATGGCGTACATATCGTCGTTCTGACCTGCCCAGCCATAGCGGTCGTCGTACTGAATGCCTTCAGTGCCGTTGATATCCTGATGGTAGGAACTGGAAAGCTCGATAGCCTTGTCGACAGTCCATTTGCCTTCAAATGCGAGCTGGGTAGGGTCTTCAAGACCAAGGCTGTCAAAGAGGGATTTGTTGTAATAAACGCAGGGGGAGGAGTTTTTATAGTTGATACCGATGTCGCCGAGCATAAAATACTGTCTGCCGCCGATACGCACGGTGTCTGAAAAGCCCTGATCCCACCAGGGGTTGTCGAGATCGAGGTTGTCGATCTCGGTGAGGTCGTAGAGGTAGTTCTGTGTTGCGAGAGTGCCGCAGTCGTAGAGACACATGGAAACCGCCTGGAAATAGTCTTCGCCGGCGGAAGCGGCGTTTCTGATGCGTTCAAGGGTCGTGCCGCCGTAGCGTCTGGGGTCGTGAACGTATATCTCGTCGATTTCAACGCCGAGCAGCTCATAGACCTGATCGTTGCGGCGCTTTATTGCAAGGTTGATCGCTTCGGGGAAGTTTTCGGGGTTGATAAGCGATTCGTTATAAACCATTTCGCTGTTTGCGGAATCGTTTACGCCGGAGGTAAGTATGGTTAAGGTGCGTCCGTCATAGGCGTTGCCGGTATAGATCTTTTCAAAATATTTAAGAGTTTCGGGAATATCGGAGGATTCTTCCTCTGCGACGCTCTGATCGTTCACAGCGGCAGAAACGTCCGACGCGGGAGTGGATGTTTCGTCGTCCTTGCCGCCGCACGCAACCAGGCATGTCGCTGCCATCACGGCGGATAAAATTAGTGCGAGTGCTTTTTTCATGTTTGTAAATAGCCCCTTTCTATGGCGTTTCTGACCCGATATCGGATAAAAAACTTTCTTACTATATAATATATCACACTATAATGCCGTTTGCAAGCGCTTTTTAGCAAAACAACGAAGATTTTTTTACTTTGACTGAAAAAATTCCTTGAAAACCGAAAAAAAGTATGTTAAACTATTAAAAAGCTATGTTTGGTTCTATCATCTCGAACATGAAAGGCGGTTTTTGATATGGGTAAGAAAAAAGTTAAAGAGGGACGCTATCTGAAGTCGCTTTCTCCTATGGGGAAGGTCATCGCCTATATAATGCCGGAGCGGTGCGACGCTCTTAATTATATTGAAGATAATATGGACTGCGAGGCCGCTGAGGATTATATATTCAGAAAGCGCAGTGAGGGTCTGAAGGGCTTCGGAATGATGCACGTTATGGTCGCGTCATACATACGCACGGTCAGCCAACGACCGGGTATCAACCGTTTTGTCCGCGGTCAGAAGATATATGCCCGCAACTGCGTCGAGATCATGATCACGATCAAGCGTGAGATGAAGCTCAACAGCCCCGACACGGTGCTGAAAATGATCTTTCCGCCCGACGCCACCGCCGATGATGTCTATAACATCATGACCGAAACGATCAACGAATCGCGAAACGCACAGAGCGACTTCGACGATACGGCGAAGATCCTCAACTATATTCCCGGTCTGGTGCTTAAGTTTGCGGTATGGTTTTTAAAGCTTTTGGATTATTTCGGAGTGCTTCCGCGAAAGCTTACAAAACTTTCGCCGTTTCACGGCTCGTTTGCCATAACCTCAATGGCTTCTTTGGGAATTCCGCCGATCTTCCATCATATATATAATTTCGGCAATCTGCCGGTATTTCTCGCTTTCGGACCGAAGCGCACCGTAAACGAGCTTCAGCGCGACGGTACGGTGAAAACGAAAAAGATCGTCGACTATAAGATCGTTACGGATGAGCGCATCTGCGACGGATATTATTTTGCAAGCGCGCTCAAGTATATGAAGGAGCTTTATCTCCACCCGGAAAGGCTGGACACACCGCCCGAGACAGTGGTGGAGGACGTCGAATAGGGCGACAAGCGCCGTTATGACGGGGGAAACACATTTTCCCCCGTAAACCCCTTTTTGCTCGCGCTTATCGCCGCTCCACAAAATGCCCGGATGTCAAAATATCCGGGTTTTTATTAACGTGACGGGCATTTTGAACGCTCCCCTCGGCGCGAGGGCTCGCACAGCTCGCCTTAGGGTGTTTTTTCGAGGCGCATGTCCCCGAAAAAACGATTTTTATTATATTCAGGAAGACAACGCATTCGCGTTTTCTCCCCGAACCCCTCTTTCATTGAGCGGTGTCGCTATATTTATTTCCGTCTATACGAAGTCGAGCCGGTGTTCAATAAACCCGAAAAGCCTGAGAATACTATGCCGGTTTTGTGCATGATAATAGCCTCATCCGCCGCCTTGTTTTCGCTTGTTGCGGCTGTGTTCTCGATCGTTAGCTTTAAAAGATCGGGACGGCGCACTGATCTGTAATACCCCGCTTCATGAAGAACGGTCGGATAAAAACGCTTGTTTAAGCATTTTTATCCGACCGCTTGTTGTTTTGCACAAATATTTTAAGGAAAACAAAAAATATTCGTCGGCGGTGTTG
>CAZVSW010000063.1:0-10363 GCA_964630005.1 uncultured Ruminococcus sp.
GTGACTGATGACCGTATGTCACCAAAACGCAGCTCGTTCCTATTGCAGTCGCCGTTTCAAGATCGTGCAGCGTATCGCCGATAAAAACGGTTTCCTCCGCCCGTAACGAAAATCTCTCCATCATCTGCTTCGCGCGGTCGATCTTGCTTTCGGCACACAGGTTGTCAGCGCCGGTCACGCCTTCAATGAAACTTGTTATTTTGTATTTTTCTATCCAATGCTTCAGGATATTTATTTCAGAGGATGAGACGATAAACTGCCTCACGCCAAGCGAATGCAGCTTTGATACGGCATCACGGGTATCTGAATCCTCCGGAAGATGGCGCGACAGCTCTGCATAAAACCGCTGAAATTCCGGAAGCAGAGTGCTTTTGCTGTCTTTTGTCATATCAAAACAGCGTTCATAGAAGCGTATTATCGGCGTATCGATATAGTCGTAATACTGAGCTTTTGTAATACACGGAAGACCGCGGTTTTTCAGCATGATATTGACGGCGTCGAGCGCTATGCCGACGTCGTCCATAAGCGTGCCGTTCCAGTCCCACATTATATTTTTATACTTCATAAACATCACCGTTTGATATTTTACTACATTTCAGTTGTATTTACAATAGCAAATTACCGATCAGATTTACCGCAAAGCACGCCGCCAAGCCAAAAGCGGTTGGAAGCAGAGCTGCCGTAACGGTCCATTTTATGCTTTTGGTCTCTTTCCATACGGTTATAAGCGTTGTAGAGCATGGGGAGTGCATGAGCGAGAACAATACCACGCATACGGCGGTGACAGTCCCCCAGCCGTTTGACAAAAGCAACGCTCTGAGCGCCGTGTCGCCAGCGAGGTCAACAAGATATCCTCCTGAAGAATAACCCATGATAATGATCGGCAGTACTATTTCATTGGCAGGAAGTCCAAGTATAAAAGCCGTGAAGATCACGCCGTCCATACCGAATAAACGGGCAAACGGATCGAAAAATCCGCATACCGCACCAAGAGCGCCGGTATTAGCAAGCACATATATCAAAAGCCCTGCCGGAGCCGCAACAGTAACCGCCCTGCCGAGAACATGGAGCGTTCGGTCAAATACAGATCTCACCAGCGTTTTCACTACCTGGGGACGTCGAATCGGAGGTATTTCCAAAACAAACGAACTTGGCTGACCTTTGAGCATCGTCTTTGAAAGCAGATATGACGCGCCTAACGTCGCCGAGACGCCGATGACTATCACCGAGCAAAGCGCAATCGGCGCGGCAAAGCTTCCGGCGGCAGCGGCAAAAACCGCAGTAATGGACAATATAAGCGGAAATCTGCCGTTGCAGGGAATAAAAGCGTTGGTCAGTATGGCAATAAGGCGTTCGCGAGGCGAATCGATTATTCTGCACCCGGTCACACCGACAGCGTTGCACCCCAGTCCCATGCACATGGTAAGCGACTGCTTTCCGCATGCATTGCAGCGGCAAAAAGCTCTGTCAAGGTTGAACGCCACTCTCGGAAGATAGCCGAGATCCTCAAGCAGCGTGAACAGCGGGAAGAATATCGCCATCGGCGGCAGCATTACAGCCACTACCCACGCCAGAGTGCGGTATACACCAAGAATCAGCGCTCCGCTGAGCCACGGCGGAATCGCAAGGGCGTCGCACCATCCAAGCATTATATCCTCCAGCGAAAAGAATGCCCTGGAAAGAAGTTCCGACGGATAATTTGCTCCTTTTACGGTTATCCAGAATACCAACGCCAAAAGAAGCAGCATTATCGGAAAAGCCGTGAGCTTTCCGGTGAGTATTCTGTCCACACGCGTAATATTCTGCCGTTCTTTCTGACTGACGCATTCCGCCGCCAGCTCGGCGGCTTTATTTGCGACAGCGCGCGTAACATCATCGCGTATATATTCGAGAGGAGCTTCGGCATGCGCTTTTTCAAGAGCCGCTTCAACCTCTTCCCTGTTGCCGCAAAAGTCATTTATCAGCTTTTGCGCAGGGTCTCTGTCGCTTTGAAGCAGTCTCAGCGCCATAAAGCGCTCCGATTCCCTGCAAATATCACACTTTTTCAAAGCGGAGATCACGCTGTTCACCGCGTTTTCGGTCTGATCGCTGTATATCAGCCTCAGCGCGCTGTTGTTTTCGGAAGCACGTATCGCCCCCGCCATAAGCTCTTCCAAACCTTTTCCGTTCTTAGCGACAATGCCGACTGCCTCTATACCAAGCATTGACGAAAGCCTATCAAGATCTATGTTTATTTTCTTTCGCTTCGCTTCATCAAGCAGATTCACGCCCAAAACAACCCTCGGGCTTATCTCCATCGTCTGTAAAAGCAAAAGCAGATTGCGTTCAAGATTTGTTGCGTCGGCAATAACTATCGTTGCATCGGCGTCGCCAAAGGCTATGTAATCGCCCGCAATAGTTTCTTCCTCAGAAACAGCAAAAAGCGAGTAACACCCGGGAAGATCAACAAGCGTTGCCGACGGACAGTATTTTTTGCATCTTCCCCACGCATTGGCAACCGTCTTGCCTGTCCAGTTGCCGGTATGTTGCCTCAATCCGGTGAGACTGTTGAATACCGTCGATTTGCCGACGTTGGGGTTGCCTGCAAGCGCAAATACCTTGCCGCCGCTGTCGTTTTCCGTATACATGCCGTCCCTCATTTTTCACTCACCTCAATAAGCTCTGCGTCCCTGTTCCTTATGGCAATAACCGCGCCGCATACCGAGTAAGCCCGTGGGTCGCCAAGCGGACTTTTCATCACAGGAGTGATCTCCGCGTTTTCAATTATCCCCATATCGCGAAGCCTGCGTACAACCGTACTGTTTCCGCAAAGTGCTTTTACAAAGGCTTTTTGGCTCATATCTATATCAGAAAGTCTCATTGTATTCACCGTTTCATATGTTGTCAGTCAGACATACAATACGTACTGCGAACGCGCTTACGCGACATCATTACCTGCGTATTGTGCTTTAGCTACATTGTCTAACTGCTATCATCAATATATGACAGGATTCGATGTCGTGACAACCGGCAACAGCGATCGGACAAATAAAAATGGGCGTCAGCTATAAGAGCGTTCATGCAAAAAACTCGGCGATCGCCTCCGGCAGATACAATATGTTCTTCTCTGTCAGCGCTTCAGTAAAGCCGCTTACATGCCAAATTCCACAATAGTTTTTGTTTTGTTATTGCATACAGCGCAAGTTGTGTGTATAATAAGCATGACGCTCTAATTCAAACGTATTACGCAAATAAATTCTTATTTGTCAAGGAGACTGAATGAATACAAAGACACAAAAAGGCATATTGTTCGCCCTGCTTGCGGCGGCATTATACGCGATGAATTCACCATTTTCAAAGATATTGCTTTCCTATATGCCGCCGACCCTGATGGCAGGATTCTTATACATAGGTGCCGGCGTCGGAATGCTGGGCATTGCCGTAATACGCCGCATACGAAAATCACCAAAAACAGAAACACGGCTCACAAGAGCGGAGCTTCCGTATACTATCGCGATGATAATGCTCGACATTGCCGCGCCGATCTGCCTGCTGATCGGACTAAAATCCACTACGGCGGCAAACGCTTCGCTGCTTAATAACTTTGAGATCGTAGCAACAGCAATCATTGCTTTAGCGGTGTTCAAAGAAAAAATCAGTGCGCGTCTTTGGCTCGGCATCGTGTTCGTCACGCTGTCATGCGCAATACTGTCTTTTGAGGATATTACGAGTCTGCAATTCTCCTTCGGCTCGCTTTTCGTTCTGCTTGCCGCTCTCTGCTGGGGCTTTGAGAATAACTGCACAAGAAAGATCTCATCAAAAGATCCGCTTCAGATCGTACTGTTGAAGGGCGTGTTTTCGGGGCTCGGATCGGTTGTCATCGGGCTCGTTATCGGTGAACGCGTTACAGCGCTTTGGAGCGTGTTTGCCGTTCTGTGCGTTGGGCTTGTTGCTTATGGACTCAGCATCTTCTTTTATGTGTATGCACAGCGCATACTCGGTGCGGCAAGAACAAGCGCATATTATGCCATTGCACCGTTCATCGGAACGTTGCTTTCGCTGATAATCTTCAAAGAACTGCCTCCGTTCACATACTTCATAGGTCTCGCATTGATGGCGGTCGGCGCATGGGCTTCCGCAAGCGATGAACCCCTATTCCCGCGGAAGAAATAACCGTGATGATTCTCAGTAAATTCCGAGATTTCTCGTGAGTAAAAATTCCGTGAACCAAAAATTCAATATGATTTTATCGGGCGAAAGACCAAAATGGCGCGCAGAAGAAGTAGATTTAAACCATGTATACATAAACGGAACAAAGATAGCAGTCAACGCAGAAATACACTTGGGTATAGAAAAAAGCCGTATTAATAACGCCAACTAGTCTCACCGCCTGCAGAATAACCGACCCCGTACACACGGCTTTTGTCAACCGCATAATGATTTAGAAAATACTCGGTCAGTTCAATTGTTTGACGAGCAGAGGTATCATACTAATCCTCCACCTGCGGAGAAACAATAATCATCGCTTCATACATCTCCGTCCAAATAGAAACACCGGTTTCCCGCAGATTGTTCCCTTCGGAATTTTCCCCGAACCACATACCGCCGTAACCGGGCAAGGTCATGATCATAGGGTATGTTTTACTTCCGTCATAATCGTCTGGCAGATAGTAACTGTAATGAATATTTCCTGTCTCGCCGTTCAAAACATTTCCGCGAATCCACACACCTGTTGCTTCATCGGGGTTCGATGCAGAAGTATTACTTAAACCGTCATCCCGATCGTTTTCCATATGATTTCCGTTTGTATTGTTGTTTTCTTCCTCTATCTCGGAACTACGGTTCTGATTTGGATCTGACAGTTGACTCTGACAGGCAACGATACACAATAACACGGAAATGATGAACATTCCTATCACGATTTTTTTCATTTCAGCTCTCAGCATTTCCCTACAAAAAGCAATTTTTAGCTTCTTTTCGCAACAATTCGCTTTATGTACTTATATTATAAATAAATCGAGACTTCCCCGGAAGTCTCGATTTGTTTTGCAGTATATACCTTTAGGTGTCTACTCGAGCAAAGACTCATTCCTGCGTATCAACCGGCGGAATCATCTTTACATAGTTATCAAGCAGTTCGGGCGTGCTGTGGTAGTAACGCACATCTTTGTTCATTGCGGCGATCTCTGCCATTTCCTCGTTTGTAAGCGAAAAGTCGAAGATGTCAAAGTTTGCACGGATGTGATCGGGGTTCTTTGAGCCGGGGATGACGATGTTGCCCGCCTGTGTGTGCCAGCGAAGGATGATCTGCGCGTTGGATTTAGCGTATTTGGCGGCAAGACGGGTGAAAACATCTTCCCCGATCAGCGTCTTATCGCCATGTCCCAGCGGATACCACGCCTGAATGACAATGCCTTCTTTCATCAAAAAGGCTTTCAGCTCGTTTTCCTGAGAGTACGGATGCACCTCAGTCTGCAAAATGGCAGGCTTCACTTCGCATACATCCAAAATCTCCTGAATCTGCTCTGCAGTGAAGTTGGAAAGACCGATTGCTCTGACCTTTCCCGCCTTGTAGGCTTTCTCCATCAATTTGTATCCGGCAATATAATTTCCGGCAGGCTGGTGGATCAGAAGCAGGTCGATATAATCGCTATCCAACCGCTCCAGCGTCTTTTCCACAGCGTCCTCCTGTTCATAGAAGGACGGCCATATCTTCGTTTCAAGGAAGATTTCCTCTCTCGGTACACCGGATTTCTTCACAGCTCTGCCGACAGCCTTTTCATTCATGTAGGCATTCGCTGTATCGATCAGGCGGTAGCCGTCCGCAAGTGCAGACAGACAGGACGCTTCCGCTTCGGCGGGCTGTAAAAGAAAAGTTCCGATCCCCACAAGCGGCATCTGAACGCCGCCCCGCAGAGTGATATATGCTTGATTACACATGGCAAAACCTCCGTTATTGAATGATGTGACCTTTACTCAATTTTCGAACCGTCTGAAAATGCATTGCCGACACGCTCGCCCAGTACCAGATAACCGTTGTTTATAGGATCAAACGTGATCGGACGAAGCTTTGCAGGATCGACCATTCCGTTTTCGCCAAGCACCGATTCGTCTGCGCTGACATTTATGATCTCACCGATCACATTGCCGTCCTCATTGAATTTCACCAGTTTGCATTCTAAAGTCATAGGCAGTTCATTGATGATCGGCGCATCTACATAATTGCTTTTTGTAACTGTAAAACCCGCTTTTTGCAGCTTTTTCGGTTCTTTATTTGCCGACACCAGACCGACATAATCGCATTCCGCCACATGAGCGGCGTCTGCAAAACTGACGGTGAACGCACTTTTTTCTTTGATATTTTTGGTCGTCTTATGCCCTGCGCTAAGGCAGAGTACCACATGATTGGTATCATATATTCCGCCCCATGCGGCATTCATCGCATCTGCGTTCCCGTTTTCATCATACGTGCCGATGATCAGCACGGGAAGCGGATACATCCATGTTTTTGCTCCAAAATCTTTTCTCATATTCTTACTCCTTATTTTATAGTTTTTCTATCCCTATTGTACCCAAAACCATCTTTTCGAACAATTATATTCGTTATAATGATTTTTGTTTCTGCGATTGCTCATAGCGAAGCCAAACGACATTTCCATAAAGTGTTTTAACTTCTTTGAGCGAAAATGCGGACGTTTGGATATTTCCGTTCACATTTTCAAAAACGGATGCTGTGTGAAGCCTGCCATCTGCAACAGGTGCTATAACAATGCTGAGTTCGTCGATGAGTCCTTCGGCGGCAAACGACCAGTTCGTAATCCCGCCGCCTGCGACCATTAACCGCTCAATGCCGAACATCGTTTTCAGCTTATGCAGCAGAAGCGAACAATTGAATGAAGCATAGCCCGCAAAGATGTAGGAGATTCCTACATCGCGCAGATAGGAAAGATATTCCGCCGAGACTTTGCTTGTCAGCACCTCAATGATATGTGCTTTAGCTCTTCCTTTGCGCTCCGAATACGGACTGTTAAAAGCGAGTATGCCTTCCGGATCGAGAGAAACGATATAATTATTGGCCTCGCTCGGCGCAAGATAATCCTCTTTCGGCAAAGCACTTTCCGTTTTCGGCAGATTTTCGACCCTGCCCGCCGCATATCCTCCAAGCATTGTGGTCGTTCCGTACAATGCGGCATTACAGCCATATAAGCTACGCAAATCTCCGTATGCGGCAAGCGCTGTACCCGTTTCGGAAACGGAGAAAAATTCTCCGTCAATTTTACCGTTTAACGAGGTCAGCATATGGCAGATAACAAAAGGTTTTTCCATCGTTATAAACACTCCTCCAATATTTCATAGATCTCATCACGTGTAAATTTCTTGCAGCAGCCAACCGTGAGATTGCAGGTGTCGGCAACCGCACGCAGGATTGCTGTATCAGTAATGCCCATTTCCGTAAGCGATGTGGGCAACCCAACCTCTTTGATGAAATCCGCCAGTGCCTGAACACCAGCTTTGGCAAGTTCTTCTTTTGTCCTGCCATCCGCAGGAATGCCCCAGACGCTCTCCGCAAGGCGTGCAAACTGTTCGAGACCGTCCCTGTACATATGCCGATACAGCACAGGATGGATGACCGCCAATCCCTGCCCGTGGTTGCAATCCGTATAAGCGCCGAGCTGATGCTCGATCTGATGCGCCTGAAAATCGGTCACCTTGCCGATCTTAAGGATGCCGTTTTCAGCCATTGCCGATGTCCACATCAGTTCGGTTCTTGTTCTTTTGTCGTTCATATTGACGAGCAAAGCGCGAATGTTCCGGATAGTGCTGCGCATGACCGCCTCAGCGATCTCGTCGGAAACAGTAAGATCGCGGGGACTGCCCAAATAGGTTTCCATGCAGTGGCTTAAGGTGTCAAACGCGCCTGAGATCACCTGTTTTGCTGGCAATGTCATGGTATAGTTCACATCCAGTACGGCAAAAGACGCATATGCACCGAGTACACCCGCCTTTTGTTTGGTTTCTTCATTGGTGATAACCGCGCCGTTGTTCATCTCCGCACCCGTGCCGGAGGCAGTGACGACCGCGCCCATGGGCAGATATTTTGTCGGGTAGCGATGCTCCGAAAACTCCATATGCCAGATATCTTCGTCCGTGACCGCCTGTGCCGCAATGATCTTACAGCAGTCGATGACCGAACCGCCGCCCACGGCGAGGATAAAGTCAACACCCTTTTCTTTGGCGAATGCCGCACCCTCCTGCACTTTTTTATATGTGGGATTTGGCATGATACCGGAAAATTCGATTACATCCTTTCCGGCTTCCTTCAGATAGCCATATAACTCGTCAAACACACCGCTTTTCTTGACCGAACCGCCGCCGTATGCAAGCATAACCGTTTTGCCGATTTTCGGAAGCTCCGCGTCAAACGCCTTCTTTGCTACGCCCTCTCCGAAATATACCTTTGTGGGGTACGAATAGATAAAATCATTCATAATCGTTTTTCTGCCTTTCTGTTAAAATCCAAGTGCCTTCACCCATTCCTGAACATCACTCTCCGAGGGATGCTCACGGAAACGATGACCGTTCAACCAGTTGCCCTCGCCTGCGGCATCAGCAAGCAGTTCGCCGCTCTGCCCAAGTCCCGAACTGGTAGATGTACAGAACGGAATGACAGTCTTGCCGCTGAAATCGTTTGCCGAAACAAAGCCGTCCACTGGCCATGCGGCAATACCCCACCAAATGGGATAGCCGACGAATACCGTATCATAGTCGTTCCAATTGTCGGTAATGTTTTTTTCAAGTTCTACCGCTCTTAAAGATGTGTCACGATGCTCACGGGACACACGGCTGTCCGAATCTCTCCAATTTAAATCGGCGTTTGAATACGGATTCACAGGAATCAGTTCAAAAAGGTCTCCGCCTGTCGCTTCGGCAATTGTTTTTGCCACATCCTCTGTGTTTCCCGACGCGGAATAATACACTACCAAAACCTTGCCTTCGTGGTCGATCTGTTCGGCATCCGCTGCCGTATCTTCTTTTGTGCCGCAAGCGGCAAGTGAGACAAGAATGGTCATTCCCAATAAAAGTGCGATGATTTTTTTCATGATAAAATTCCTTTCCGAGTTCTAGCTTCTTATGTAACTCTATTATAAACCAAACGAGGCCTCTTTTGAAGTCTCGTTTAGTTGTGCAGTATGAACCGAAAGTGCGTACTGCTCTTTTATACTCCGGTGATGCCCCATGTTAAACAGCAAGGACAACTTTTTTCATAACAGGTTTCAAGAATTTATCGTCTGTCTCCATTCGGTGCAGGCGTCGCCGTATTGACGGTTTGAGTTTATTCTGCGGTTCTCAATTCGATTGCATCCAGATATGCATCGATCGCCGTTGTATTGGTCGCTCTTGCAAACAGTCCGTCATGCACTGTTGCTTCCTTTGCGCAATCTCTCACAAATTCCATGGAGGTTTCAAACTGTGATGCATTCATCGATGCCGACTGCGAGAACGGATAAATATCGCAACCTGTCAGATCGTAATGCTCCAAAAAAGTACCTACGATCATAGGCGCTGTCCACCACCAAATGGGATAGCCGATAAACACCGTATCATATTTGCTCATATCGATCTGATCATAGGTGGTTTGTGCAATTTCGGGGCGGGCGTTTTCTGCCTTTTCCACTTCGGGACGGTTGTTCGGGATGCTGTAATTCAGCTCCTGCGAGGTATATGGAACAGCGGCTTCAATCTTTACGAAATCGCCGCCGATCTTACTTTGAATGTAGTTTGCTAACCGTTCCGTATTGCCGCTTTCCGCCGTGAAATAAACAATAAGGATATTGCTGTTTGCAGAAGGATCAGGTTGCTCGGGCGTTGTCGTTACGTCGTTGGAATTGTCCGATGGAGTTTCATCTGACTCATCTGACGATGGTTGGGTTGGAGAACTGGATTCGGGTGCGGAATTGGATTCAGATGGAGAATTGTCTTCCGTAGGAGATGACGAAGTCGGGGCATTCGGTGTTTCGCCCGTTCCGCAAGCCACAAGACTGAAAATCAGTAAAAAGCTCAAAGTAATCGATATGAATTTTTTCATCATTGTTTTCCTTTCTGTATATGTTGTCTGTTATTTGCCAAACCCGGAAGCCCATTCTTTTACTTGGGTTTCTGAATTTCCAACCGAGCGTCCCGGAACAGACAGGACTTTATCACTTAAAACCGTAGCATCCGGAATCAATTCCTTTATACGGTTCAGGCTGTTAGCACCGCTGGAGCTGCCGTTATGAGAGAAAAACGGAATCACGGTTTTACCTGTAAAATCGTATTCTTCAAGGAAGGATGCAATAGGCATGGGGATCGAAGCCCACCAGTTTGGATAACCGAGAATGATTGT
>CAZVSW010000064.1:0-2659 GCA_964630005.1 uncultured Ruminococcus sp.
AACATAGCGCTCATCCTCGGAAAGAACGACAACCAAGCTGCCGCTGTCCTTCCCTGCAAGAGAAATAGCCACCGAACCTATGAAATCGTCCATATGGTATGGTTTCCTCCATTATTCAATCGGGTGAAGTAAGAATCTCCACGCCATTTTCAGTTATAGCGATCGTATTCTCATAATGGGCGGAGCGCTTACCGTCAAGGGTAACGACTGTCCAGTCGTTTGACAGGGTCTTTACGCGCCATGTACCCACGTTCACCATTGGTTCAACTGCAATAGTCATTCCGACCTGCAGTTTCGGACCGCGACCCGGATTGCCGTAGTTTGGAACATCGGGATTCTCATGGAGATCCTTACCTACTCCGTGACCGACAAAATCGCGAACCACTGAAAAACCGTTTTTCTCGACATACGACTGCACAGCAGCAGAAATGTCGCCGACGCGGTTTCCTTCTTGCGCAAACTTAATGCCTTCAAAAAAGCTTTGCTGCGTAACTTCAATCAAGCGTTTTGATTCCTCGTCGGTATCGCCGACCACGAAAGTGGCGGCGCAGTCACCGTGATATCCCTTATAGAAAGCGCCGACGTCGACACTCACGATATCACCGTACTTCAAAACCCGATCGTCGGAAGGGATTCCATGAATGACCTCTTCATTAACGCTTATGCAAGCGGAAGCAGGAAAACCGTAAAGCCCCAAAAACGAAGGTTTTGCGCCGTGAGAAACAATAAACTCTTTGACCTTGCGATCAATATACTTGGTTGTAACACCTTCGCGAACGTGCTCGCCGGCGATCTGTCTGGCAAGCGCGGTTATACGACCGGCGTCACGCATCTTTTTTATCTCGACATCAGATTTGATAATTATCATAGCAATAATTATTTAATATCGAGAGCTGCAAGTGTAAGCGCTGTTGTGTCCTCAACCTTCTCCTGACCAACAACAGTACGGACGACGCCCTTTTTGTTGTAATAATCCTTGAGAGGTTCAGTCTCTTTATGATATGTGGTAAGTCTGTTCATTAGCACTGCGGGATCATCATCCTTGCGGATCATAAGATCTGCACCGCATTTGTCGCAATGCTCGTTATCCTTAGAAGGATTGTAAGCGATGTGATAAGAAGCGCCGCAAGCCTTGCAAAGTCTTCTGCCGGCCATTCTTTCAACGATCTTCTCGTCGGGAACTTCGATGGAAAGAACAGCGTCGATCTTAACGCCCATTGCGTCAAGTGCTTCTGCCTGAGGAATTGTGCGGGGGAATCCGTCAAGAATAAAGCCGTTTGCGCAGTCGCTTTGAGAAAGACGTTCCTTGACGATGCCTACTACAGTAGAATCGGGAACAAGAGCGCCGCTTTCGGTATAAGCCTTTGCCTCAAGACCCATCTTTGTCTCATTCGCGATAGCATCGCGAATCATGGCGCCGGTGGATATTGTAGGAATATTAAGAGTTTTGCTGACGATCTCAGCCTGAGTGCCCTTACCTGCACCGGGAGGGCCAAAGAATATAATATTCATAACTTTTACCTGAATTATTGAAGCTGAGCGCCGCGCCTACGGCGCTCAGCTAAATTAAAATATCTTAGTCAAGGAAGCCCTTGTAATTACGCATGGTAATCTGTGCTTCAAGATCACGTGTTGTTTCAAGAGCAACACCGATGATAATCAAGAGAGATGTGCCGCCGAATGCGAGCTGCGAGAAAATGTAGCTTGCAGCAGCACCGGTCCATGCGCGGATCATAGCAAAGATCATGGGGAAGATTGCTATAATGCTGAGGAAGATTGCGCCCATAAGGGTAACTCTGTTAAGAATCTTGGTGATGTAATCAGCAGTTGCCTTGCCGGGACGGTGACCAAGAATTGTTCCGCCGTTCTTCTGGAGGTTGGAAGCGACTTCCATCGGATTGAAGGAGATCGAAACATAGAAGTAAGCGAACAGAATGATCATTACGAAGTAAACAACAGCGTAGATCGGGTAGGGTGAGTTCGGGGAGAACCAAGTACTGACTCCATTCGACCAACTGGGGATTATAATAGCCAGTGTTGAAGGAATGGATACGATCGCCTGAGCGAAGATGATAGGCATAACGCCGGTCATGTTCAGCTTAAGGGGAAGGAAGGTATTGTTTCCGCCGTAAACACGTCTGCCGACTTGTCTTTTTGCATACTGTACGGGAAGTCTTCTTTCTGCATCAGTGATGTAGATAACGAAGATGACAACAGCAACCATGAAAGCAAGAACGAGAAGAACCCAAAGAAGATTAAGGGGAGAACCGTCGAATGCTCCTTTAATATATTCCCAAGCCACGCCTACGAGCTGCGGACCTCTGGAAACGATACCTGCGAACAGGATCATGGAAATGCCGTTACCGATACCGTGTTCGTCAATACGCTCGCCAAGCCACATGGTGACGCTGGCACCTGCGGTAAAGCAGGCAACGATGACGAGGCACGGGAACCAGCCGGTGCTGGTAAGATAATTTTTAATTGCCACATAGTAACCATATGCCATAACAAGAGAAAGGCAGATGGTAACGATACGGGTAAGCTTATTCAGCCATTCCTGACCTTCAGGACCGCTCTTTGCTTTCTTTTCAAGTGCAGGAATTGCAACAGTGAGAAGCTGAATAACAATGGAAGCTGTAATATATGGCGAGATGTTGAG
>CAZVSW010000064.1:2669-10317 GCA_964630005.1 uncultured Ruminococcus sp.
GTCGCTTTAGAGAAAGCGTCGCCCGAAAGCAGGTTAAAGTAACCAAGCAACGAACCTGCCACACTTGCATTTTCGAAATATCTCGAAAGCTCAGCGCCGTCTACGAAAGGAACAGGAATTGCTGAACCAATTCTATAGAGAACGACGATCATCATAGTGAACAGGATTTTCTTTCTGATATCGGCAACTTTCCATGCGTTCTTCAGTGTTTCAAACATCATACCACCTCAGCAGTGCCGCCAAGGGATTCGATCTTTTCCTTTGCAGAAACGGAAAATACGTTTGCCTTGACAGTCAGTTTCTTTGTGAGTTCACCGTTGCCAAGAATCTTAAGACCGTCGAGCTCCTTGCGGATGTAACCTGCCTGGAGCAGAGCGTTCATATCAACTACTTCGCCGTTTTCAAATTCATTGAGAGTGGAAAGATTTACGATAGCATAATTCTTCGCGAAGTGATTGTTGAAACCTCTCTTCGGAAGTTTTCTGTATATCGGAAGCTGACCGCCTTCAAAACCCGGTCTTACACCGCCGCCGGAGCGAGCGTTCTGACCCTTATGTCCGCGACCACCTGTTTTTCCGTTTCCGCTGCCGATGCCTCTGCCCTTTCTGTAATTGGGACGAGTGCTACCTTCAGCCGGGGAAAGCTCATGAAGCTTCATAACTTATCCTCCTAACTAATAATTATTATTTAGCCTCATCAACGCTGATGAGGTGACCGATAACCTTGATCTTGCCATCAAGGAGATGATCTTTTTCGGCAACCTTGCTGTCGCCGATCTTTTTCAGTCCCAGAGAATGAGCTGTAAGAATCTGCTTTTCCTGACGTCCAATGAGACTTTTTACAAGGGTAATTTTAACTTTTGCCATTGCCCTATCCTCCTTACTTAACCTGGTCAACAGAGATGCCGCGCATCTGAGCGACCTGCTCGATAGTACGGAGCTCGGAAAGAGCTTCAAAAGTAGCCTTTACGACATTGATAGGGGTGTTAGAGCGCAGTGACTTTGCACGGATATCCTTGATACCGACAGCATCAAAGATAGCACGCATTGTACCGCCGGCGATGACGCCGGTACCGGGAGCAGCGGGCTTCAGGAGAACTCTGCCTGAGCCGTACTCACCGATAATCTCGTGAGGAATAGTGGTGCCGTTAAGAGAAACTTCAATAACGTTTCTCTTTGCAGCTTCAAGAGCCTTTCTCATAGCTTCTTGAATTTCGGCAGCCTTACCTGTGCCGTAACCGACATGACCTTCGCCGTCGCCTACAACGACCAGTGCGGAAAATCTTGCGATACGTCCGCCCTTTACGGTCTTAGAAACGCGCTTAGTGTCAACAATCTTATCGACAAACTGAATCTGAGAAAAATCTTTCTTTACCATGACTGCCTCCTAAAACTTCAGACCGGCTTCACGTGCGCCGTTAGCAAGCTCCATCACACGTCCGTGATAAAGGTAGCCGCCTCTGTCGAAAACAACGTCAGTGATGCCTTTTTCAATTGCTCGCTTAGCAACGGTCTCGCCAACCTTCTTAGCAGCCTCTTTATTGCCGCCTGTCATGCCGAAATCCTTTTCGGTGCTGGAGGCAGACACAAGGGTGATTCCCTTGCTGTCGTCGATGATCTGAGCGTAAATGTTATCGTTGGAGCGATAAACACAGAGTCTCGGGCGTTCGGCAGTACCGCTGATTTTAGCTCTGACTCTCTTATGTCTGAGAAGGCGCTTCTGATTGCTATCCTGTCTTGTAACCATAATTCAAACCACTCCTTTCGATTATTTAGACTTGCCGGCTTTACCAGCCTTGCGTCTGATCTTTTCATCGGAGTACTTAATGCCTTTTCCGAGATAGGGTTCAGGGGGACGCTTGGATCTGATGTTTGCGGCAATCTGACCGACCTGCTGTTTATCAGGACCGGAGATGATAACTGTATTAGTGTTAGGGGTTTCGAACTTGATACCCTCGGGCTGATCGAATATTACGCTGTGTGAGTAACCAAGGTTCATAACGAGCTGTTTGCCCTGAACCTGAGCTCTGTAACCAACGCCGTTGATGTCGAGCTGCTTGGAATATCCGTTTGTGACGCCTTCAACCATGTTGTGAAGGAGCGCTCTGGTCAGACCGTGAAGAGCCTTGTGCTCCTTATCATCCGAAGGACGTTCAATCGTAATAACTGCGCCGTCCTGCTTGATGGTCATTTCACTGCAAAGCTGCTGAGTAAGAGTACCCTTGGGACCTTTAACGGTCACGAGGTTACCTTCAGCGACGTTTACAGTAACGCCGGCAGGAACGTCGATATGCTTTCTACCAATTCTTGACATTTCGTATCCTCTCTTACCACACGAAGGCGAGAACTTCGCCGCCGAGATTCTGTTTACGTGCTGCCTTGTCGGTCATAATGCCTTTGGAAGTGGAGATTATAGCCACGCCCAAGCCGTTTCTGACTCTGGGAAGCTCGTCGCAGGCAGCATAGATTCTGAGACCGGGCTTGGACACACGTCTGAGACCCTGAATAACTCTTGTTTTGCCTTCGCCGTATTTAAGGGTGACAGTGATAACACCCTGCTTGTTTTCGGTATCCTTTACTTCATAGGAAGCAATGTAGCCTTCATTTACAAGGATTTCTGCAATGGCCTTTTTGAGGTTGGAGGCGGGGATGTCAACCTTTTCATGCTTTGCGGAGTTAGCGTTTCTGATTCTGGTAAGCATATCCGCAACAACGTCTGTCATCTGCATTATACTGTACCTCCTTTACCAGCTTGCTTTCTTAACACCGGGAATCTGACCGGCATAAGAAAGATTTCTGAAGCATATACGGCAGATGCCATACTTGCGGAGATAACCGTGGGGTCTGCCGCAGATCTTGCATCTGTTATAAGCTCTGGTAGAGAACTTAGGCTGTCTTTGCTGTTTTAATTTCATTGATAACTTTGCCATATTGATTCTCCTCCTGATTACTTAGCAAACGGTGCGCCGAGAAGCTTGAGAAGCTCTCTTGCTTCTTCGTCGGTATTTGCGGTGGTGATAAAGCAGATGTTCATACCTCTGATCTTATCGACCTTATCATATTCAATTTCAGGGAATATCAGCTGTTCCTTGAGACCGACGGAATAGTTGCCTCTGCCGTCGAAGCTGTTGGGGTTGATACCCTTGAAGTCACGTACTCTGGGGAGGGCGATGTTGAAGAATTTGCTTACAAATTCATACATTCTCTCGCCTCTGAGAGTAACTTTTACACCGATTTTGCTGCCTTCACGAAGTTTGAAGTTGGAAACCGACTTCTTTGCAGCAGTTGCAATTCCGCGCTGACCGGTAATCAGAGCGAGATCCTCAATAATGCTGTCAAGCACCTTGGGGTTATCCTTTGCTTCACCGCAGCCGACGTTGATAACAACTTTGTCGAGCTTAGGAATCTGCATAGGGCTTGAATAATTGAACTTTTTCATAAGTTCAGGAGCAATTTCGTTTTTATAAAGAGTTGCAAGTGTTGACATTATTCAAACTCCCTCCCTTATAATGTTTCGCCGCAGTGGCAGCAAGCGCGGATCTTTTCGCCTTCGGCGGTAACCTGATGACGAACTCTTACGCCCTTCTGGCACTTGGGGCAGTAAAGCATGACTTTGCATGCATAGATGGGGCCTTCCGTGGTAACGATCTGACTGTTTTCGCCCTGTCTTCTCGCTTTGACGTGCTTCTTAACGAGATGTGCGCCTTCAACGATGACTTTGCCTTCCTTGGGCGCAACCTGGAGAACCTTGCCGATCACAGGCTCCTTGCCGTTGGCAGACGAACCGCTTTTTACAATAACGGTGTCGCCCTTTTTGATAAGCATTTTACTCATTATCGGTTCTCCTCCCATCAAACAACTTCCGGTGCAAGGGAAAGTATTTTCATATAGTCTCTTTCGCGGAGCTCGCGAGCAACCGGTCCAAAAATACGTGTACCCTGCGGGATTTTATCTTCTTTAATAAGAACAGAGGCATTATCGTCGAATTTAACGAATGTACCGTCAGCTCTGTGCTGACCCTTGACTGTTCTGACAACGACTGCTTTGACAACGTCGCCCTTCTTAACTACTCCGCCGGGAGCAGCCTTTTTTACAGAGCAAATTATAACGTCGCCAATGCGAGCATATCTTCTGCCTGTGCCGCCGAGAACGCGGATGCACATCAGCTCTTTGGCGCCGGTATTATCGGCAGCCTTTAAAAATGTCTGTTGCTGTATCATTCCGATTCCTCCTACGGCTTATTTAGCCTTTTCTATAATTCTAACAAGACGCCAGTTCTTATCCTTGGACAAAGGACGGGTCTCCATGATCTCGACCTTGTCGCCGATACCGCATTCGTTCTTCTCATCGTGAGCCTTGAACTTAACGGTACGTTTGATGATCTTCTTGTAGAGAGGATGCTTAACGCTGTCCTGAACTGCTACAACGATGGTTTTATCCATCTTATCGCTGACTACCAAACCGACTCTGGTCTTTCTGAGAGCTCTTTCTTCTGTCATTTTAGCGCGCTCCTTTCACTATGCCTTCGCATTGCCTTCGAGTTCTTTTTCACGAAGGACAGTGAGAATACGGGCAATTGTTTTTTTGGTTTCGACGATCTTCATGGGATTATCGAGCTGGTTTATGGAGTGCTGAAAGCGAAGATTGAAAAGCTCTTCTTTCTTCTCCGTTAAGGTCTTGGAAAGCTCGGAAGCCGACATTGCTTTTATATCTTTGATGTTCATTTGGCAACCTCCTCGGTTTCAAGATCTGCTTTGGTAGCGAATTTTGTTTTGATGGGGAGCTTGTGGCTTGCAAGACGCATAGCCTCTCTTGCGATGTCCTCAGCGATGCCGTCCATTTCGAACAGTACACGACCGGGCTTAACAACGGCTACCCAATACTCAGGGCTACCTTTACCGGAACCCATTCGGGTTTCAGCAGGTTTTTCGGTAACGGGCTTATCAGGAAATATTTTAATCCAAACCTGACCGCCTCTCTTGATATAACGTGTCATAGCAATACGGGCTGCCTCGATCTGGTTGCTGGTGATCCATGCGGGTTCAAGTGCGACAAGACCGAAGGAACCGTTGGTAATGGTGTTGCCACGCATTGCCTTACCCTTCATACGGCCTCTCTGGACGCGTCTGTATTTTGTTCTCTTAGGCATTAACATAGTTATCTACCTCCCTCAGCGTTAGCGGGACGCTTCTTAGCTTCGTTAAGAACTTCGCCCTTATAGATCCATACCTTTACGCCGATTTTGCCATAGGTGGTATTTGCTTCAGCAAAGCCGTAATCGATGTCAGCTCTGAGAGTCTGAAGCGGGATAGTACCCTCGTGATAGTGCTCGTTTCTTGCGATTTCAGCACCGCCGAGACGGCCGCTGCACTTAACTTTGATTCCCTTTGCGTTGAGTCTGATAGCGTTCTTGATAGCCTGCTTCATAGCGCGGCGGAAGGAAATTCTGTTTTCAAGCTGTTCAGCGATATTTTCGGAAACGAGCTGAGCGTTGAGCTCGGGCTGCTTAACCTCAACAACGCTGACGCTGCAAGGCATTCCGGTGAATTTTTCGATGTTGGCCTTGAGTTTTTCAATCTCAGAGCCCTGTCTGCCGATAACAATGCCGGGCTTCGCGCAGTGAATAATAACACGAAGTCTTGCGCTGTCGCGTTCGATCTCGATCTTGGGAACGCCGGCCTTTTTAAGCTGTTCTTTAAGGAACAGTCTGAGTTTATGATCTGCGACGATGGTATCGCCGAACTGTTCGTCCTTGACATACCAACGGCTGTCCCAATCTTTGATGACGCCTACGCGCAGACCGTGCGGATTGACTTTCTGACCCATTTGATTAACCTCCTCAAGCTCTTTCTTTAAGCGCGATAGTGATATGGGAAGTGCGCTTGATGACGCGTGCGGCGCTGCCCTTCGCACGGGGTCTGATACGCTTCATGTTCTTAAGCATACCGGGGGTAACGAAGCATTCTGCGACGTACAGCTTTTCCACATCCATCTGATTGTTGACTTCTGCGTTTGCAACAGCGGAAGCAAGCAGCTTAGAGACGCTTTCGCAAGCGATCTTATTGGTGGTTTGAAGAATGGCAGCAGCTTCTGCAACATCCTTATTTCTGATAAGGTCAAGAACGATCTTTACCTTACGGGGAGAAACACGAAGCTGTCTAAGATAAGCCTTTGCGACTTTGTTTTCATTTTCCACTTCAGTTTTCCTCCTTCATCAGTTAGAATTTGCCGTCTTGGATCCGGAATGACCCTTGAACAGTCTTGTAGGTGCGAATTCGCCGAGCTTGTGACCGACCATGTCTTCAACGACATAGACCGGAATGTGTTTTCTGCCGTCATGGACAGCGATTGTATGACCGACGAACTCAGGGAATATTGTAGAAGAGCGGGACCAGGTCTTAATAACTCTCTTTTCGCCCTTCTTGTTCATATCGCAAATGCGTTCGTAGAGCTTTTGTTCCACGAAAGGACCTTTTTTAATACTTCTGCTCATAATTTGTCCTCCTTACCGACTATCTTGCGTTTCTGCGTTTGACAATGAACTTGTCGGTGCGAGCTTTCTTCTTACGTGTCTTATAGCCGAGAGCGGGCTTGCCCCAAGGTGTCATAGGACCGGGATGGCCGACAGGGGATTTACCTTCACCACCGCCGTGAGGGTGGTCGCAGGGGTTCATTACTGAGCCGCGTACGGTAGGTCTTATACCGAGGTGACGGGTCTTACCTGCTTTACCAAGCTTGATATTCTCGTGCTCAAGGTTACTTACCTGACCGATAGTAGCCTTGCAGTCAAGACGGACCTTTCTCATTTCGCCTGAAGGAAGTCTGATGAGCGCCATGCCGTTTTCCTTACTCATAAGCTGAGCGGAAGAACCTGCGGAGCGAACCATCTGACCGCCTCTGCCGGGATACAGTTCAATGTTGTGAATGTAAGTACCGTCAGGGATGTGGGAGATAGGAAGGACGTTACCGATCTTAATATCGGCGTTTTCACCGGAGTAGATAACATCGCCGGTTTTGAGTCCGTAAGGAGCGACAATGTAGCTCTTCTTGCCGTCCTCGTTAGAGATAAGAGCGATATAAGCGGTACGGTTAGGATCGTACTCAATGCCGAGAACGGTATTGGTGGATTCGCCGTTACGCTTGAAGTCGATAATTCTGTACTTCTGTCTGTTGCCGCCGCCATGATGTCTTACGGTTATACGGCCGGTGTTGTTTCTGCCGGCGTGCTTCTTGAGGACGGTAACAAGGCTCTTTTCGGGAGTCTTTTTGGTAATTTCCTCGAAAGAAGGAGTAACCATGTTTCTTCTGGACGGGGTCGTAGGTTTATAATTCTTTGTTGCCATGATTTATCTCCCTTCGATTACATAAGGCTGTCGAAGAATTCGATAGTCTTGGAATCGGCGGTAAGCTTGACGATCGCCTTTTTCCATGCGGAAGTCTTGCCTTCGACGTATCTGACGCGCTTCTTCTTTGCCTTCATGCTGATAGTGTTGACCTTTTCAACCTTGACGCCGAAGATCTCTTCGACAGCCTTGGCGATTTCGGTCTTGTTAGAGTCGGAAGCGACTCTGAAAGTGTATTTTTTATCTTGGATATCAGTGATTGAAGCTTCAGTAATAACCGGTTTGAGGTTTATATCGTAAGCTGTT
>CAZVSW010000065.1:0-10221 GCA_964630005.1 uncultured Ruminococcus sp.
CATTCTTTACGGCGCTGCCGGAAATGTATATAAAACGCTCGCGTCAGTGTTTACCGGCGTGACCGGCTATGCCTTCCTCGCCTTCAACCTGCTTTGCGCACCCTGCTTTGCGGCGATCGGCGCGATCAAGCGTGAAATGAACAGCGCCAAGTGGACATGGTTCGCAATACTCTATCAATGCGGCTTTGCGTATGCGGTAGCCCTTATGATCAACCAGTTTGGCGGTATGTTTACCGGTAATGTCAGCGTCGTCGGCGTTATCGCGGCATTCTGTGTGCTCGCGCTGATGATCTATGCGCTTGTAAGACCTGCCAGAAGCGCCGCCGCTGAAAAAAGGTGACCGCCATGCCTGAAATCATCGGCACGCTCATCGTGCTATTAGCAATAGCGGCCGCTGTTACAGCTATCGTAAGAAAGCTTATACGCGACAAAAAGCAGGGCGTTTCCTCCTGCGGATGCAACTGCTCATCGTGCCCTATGGGCGGCAACTGCAAGGAACATAAATAAGACAACATTCCCCTCCTTAAAGGTTATATGCAAAAAGAGCAGACGGTAATTTGTTTCCGACTGCTCTTTTTGTCTGCCCGTATTGACAGAGCGCTTTCGTTGGGTTATACTATTGAAAATAATAATTGAGGTAAATACTATGGAACTTACGAAAATATATACCGGAAAGCGCTGGAAGCTCGTATACGGCGATTATAGCGGCATGGAAAAGCACGCCGTCGACCTTGTTCAGGCGGCGATAAAACGCTATGTACCGTATATTCTGCCGGTCTATCACTGCTCGAACGTGCCCGACGACGGCAGAAATACAGTGTATGTGGGGACTAAGGAGTCGAACCCGCTGATTAAAAAAATGCTGGGCGACACAGTCATTCCCGCTGACGGAATATATATCAAAGTAACCGCCGAAAACGACGAAAACACCGTCGTGATCTGCGGTGACAGCCAAGCGGCCTGCTACTATGCCGCAGTTACGTTTGCCGACGATTATCTTCCTTCGATCCGCAGACGCAAAGTCGGTCATCCTTTTTTTGTCACACCGTTTGTGGACGTACTTCCCGAAACGGAGATATGCGCTTCGCCCGCAATAAAAGAGCGCGGGCTTTGGACGTGGGGACACGTTATTTTCGACTATCGGTCATACATTAAAAACATGGCGCGCCTCAAGCTCAACAGCATAACCGTTTGGAACGATTTCGCGCCCATCAACGGCAAAGAATTCGTCGAATATGCGCACTCATGGGGCATCAAAGTGATATGGGGTTATTCGTGGGTATGGGACGAATCGCCGGACAAGGTGCTTTCCGACCCCGAAGAGCGCGCCCGCTGGAAGGCAAGCATAGTTAAAAAATATACCGACGATTACGCGCCTCTCGGCGGCGACGGAATATATTTTCAGACCTTTACCGAAACCGACCAGGAGACCGTTGCCGGCAAAAACAGAGCGGCGGCGGCAGTTGAATGGGTCAACGAGGTGTCGGCGGCGCTTTTTGAAATCAATCCCGACCTCGAGATCCAATTCGGACTCCACGCAAGCTCGGTAAGAAATCATCTTAACGAGATTGCCTGCACCGATCCTCGTGTAAATATCATATGGGAAGACTGCGGCTCGTTCCCATACAACTATAACCCCTCAACCGTCTCCACCTTTGAGCGCGATTTTGAATTTTCAAAGAACATTGCTTCTCTCAGAGACGGCAAGGGCTTCGGAGCTGTTATGAAGGGTATGACCTGGCTCGACTGGGGTGCTTTTGAGCATCAGACCGGACCGTTCATCATCGGCGAAAGCGAGCGCAAGGAAATTTCCGAAAAACTTGAGCTGAGGCGCGATATCATACGTTATCAGCAGAGCCTGTGGCTTCAAAACGGCGGTCTTGCCTGCGATATGTTCCGTATGCTTGCAAAGCAGACAAACGGCGCCGCAAAGATTTCCGGGCTTTTAGAGGACGGACTTTTTGATGAGAATATATGGCTGCCTTCAGCAATCTTCGCCGAACTGCTCTGGGACAGCGAAACGCCATATAACGAGCTGCTCGCCAGAGTTTCAAAACGCGAAACAGTAAAAACCGTATAAAGTTTAAGGCAATACCGCACAATTCGCGGCGTACACCTTGACGGCACGGTTGCACCGTCAGATTTATGCTGTATTGACTTAAAACGGGAATGAACCTTCTCCGGTTCATTCCCGTTTTAAAACTTTATTTATACCTCGTTCCTGTCGAACATCCCGAATCCCGCAACTTCGCTTATCGGGAGCGAAAACACGATCGTACCCGCTTCGGTCTGCGGACCTGCGCACTGAAGGATGGATTTCATGATCGCCGATTTCTGCGACGCTTTGGACACGATAAGCACGACTTCTTTTTCCCTTGCAATGGAAACGTTGAGGAATTTTTCCTCGCCGACGCCGCCCGTGCCCTTGCCGTGCAGCACCGTACCGCCGGTCGCACCGGCCGATCTCGCGGCGTTCATTACCATATCGGTCCTGCCCTCATTGGTTATCGCCACGATCATTTCATATGAATAACTTATCTCGGGAGTATATTTTGCGGACTGCTGACCGCCGTTAAGGAATGCCACTGTACTGCCCCCTCCTATGCTTTTTATCGGTACTGAAACGACGACCCCGTGACCGGGAACGCCGATATACAGCTTACGTTTTTGTTCCAGTATAAGCTCCTTGGTCTTTTCTTCGTTGGCAACCGTCAAAACGACCCTTTTTTCGTTCGATTCGATTCCCAAAAGGTCGAGCATACTGCGTACTGCCGTTCCATGTCCGATGAGGACGACCGTCGCCTTCAGGGACAGCGAAGAACAGATTTCCGTGAGTGTATCAAGCTTTTTAGGGTCTATTATCGATATAACGTAATTCATGACGCCGCGTCCTCCCAAAGCTCAACAATATCGAAGTCGCCGTAAGAAGGCGCTTCTGCGGCAACTGCCTTGTTCTTTCGCTCGTATATAAAGCCGACCGTCTGTATCGAGATCAGCGGCAGCATCGCCACCATGGCGACAACACCAAATGCATCGCTTATCACGTTACCGCCGAGAGCTATGCTTGTGCCGATGAAGAATTGCAACATAAAAGTAGCCGTCATAGGTCCTGACGCAACTCCGCCGGAGTCAAACGCAATGGCGGTGTAAATATCGGGCACGAAAAACGAAAGTACAAGCGCGATAAGATACCCGGGTATAACGAACCACATGATAGAAATGCCCGTCATTACGCGAAGCATCGCGATGCCCATCGCCAGCGCAATGGCGACAGAAAGGCTCAGCTTGATCGCCTTTCCGGGGATCGTTCCGGCGCTGACCTCTTCGATCTGCTTTTCAAGCACCGCAACCGCAGGCTCAGCTGAAATTATAAACCAGCCGAGCAGCATTGCAAAGGGTATGAGAAGATAGTAAGTCCAGCCTTCCGAAAGCGCAGCTCCGAGAACAGCGCCGAGCGACGAAAAGCCGACGTTTACGCCGGTGAGGAACAAGACCAGACCGACATATGTATAAAGAATTCCGAAAAATATCTTTGCAAGATTTCTTATGCTCAGCTTCAAGGAAAACAGCTGGAAAAGCAAAAATATCGCAACTATAGGAATAAGCGATACCGCCATTTCCTTCATATATGTGGGAATGGCGGAAATGTATGCGCCGCCTATCTCAACCGTATTTACAAACGAATTGGTAGTTATATCAACTGCGCCGCCGCTGTTTGAATAGAAAAACCCGAGAATGAGCACAGCGAGTATAGGACCGACAGAGCAAAGCGAAACCAGACCGAAGCTGTCTGCCTGAGCCTTTTTATCGCTTCGTATGTTGGAAACACCGATACCCATAGCCAGTATAAACGGAACGGTCATCGGTCCGGTGGTCACTCCGCCCGCGTCGAAAGCTATGCTCAAAAAATTCCGTTCGGTGAATGCCGCAAGGGCAAAAACCACAACATATGAAATTATAAGTATCCAGCGGAATTTAAAACCGGTGAGGATTCTTAACATACATATCGAAAGAAAAAGTCCGACGCCAACGCCAACCGTCAGCACAAGCACCGTTGTGTCTATGTGCGGAACAGTTTCGGCCAGCACCTGAAGATCGGGCTCCGCAACCGTTACGGCAAAGCCGAGAAAAAAGCTGATTATCAGTATAAGCGGAAGATTTTTCGTCTTCGTCATCGCCGTACCGATCTTGTTGCCGATAGGCGTCATGGACACCTCTGCGCCGAGCGTGAAAAGCCCCATGCCCAGAATCAGCATCGCCGCGCCTAACACAAAACACAAAACAAGGTCGGTCTGCACCGGCACGACAAAAAGACACAGCACCAATACGATAGAGAAGATCGGAACGACCGACTTAAGCGCTTCTTTGATCTTTTCGGTAACTTCTATACGATTATCGCTGAAATAGCTCATTATTTCGCTCCTTTTTGATATATGACGGGCGGCAAGACGCCTCACACCCGCGGCGCGAGGGCTCGCAGAGCGGCGAAGCCGCAAAGACTTGCGTAGCAAGGCTTACCGCTAATATTATATCATAATTTTTGTAAAAAAACAAGACTTGAAAAAAGCAATGAGATAATATATTATATATAATATACTATAAGAGGAGGATCGCGAAATATGAATCAATGGCTTGACGTACTTCAAAGCTCGTTACCCGTATCGGGCACAGTCAAAAGCATAATTTCCACAAACGAATACACCGACAAATACGGACTGGTGCTCACCGAAGAGCAGGCGCTCCGTCTTTGCGAAACAAGAAAAAAGGCGTTGCTTAATGAAGATCGTGTGGAATTCGGCAGGGGTATTATTGACCTTTTGATCTATGAATTCTGTGATTCTCCGCATATCAATCCGGTGAATTTTGAAGACAGCCTTCACGAGCTCATAAATGCCTTTTATCGCTTTAAAAACGAAACCGAGGACCGCATACCCGATGAAGAACTTATAAAACTCATGCACAAGCTCTTTGACGGAGTATGCCGCGGAGATTTTGAGCTTCTTCAGACAGAAGAGCTTGACAAACTGTCCCGTTCCGTACGTGACGGCACATATTTCAGCGCCAAAGATACACTCGAGGCCGACCGCAGTTGGGACGGAAAAGGAGCAAACGACGATGAATAACGTACCGGAATACAGACGTAAAATAAGCCGATACTCGCTGAGCGAATCAGATTACTTCATATCGCTGATGAACGCCGCTATCAAAGCGGACATGTTTACAGCAGAACAGGAGCTTGACATCAAGCGCGAATGCGGCGAACTGCTCGCTTTCAAGGCGGGGCAGTTCACGGACGGTCAAAGCAGCTCACTGCCGACAGAGACCGCCAAGGAGATATTGAGCTCTGTATATTTCGTTATCGGTCTCGGGCTCAAAGCCTATCCCGAACCCGACGCCGCAGTAGACGCCATACTGAGCGAGGGCGTAAACGCGATTTATGCCAATGGCGTTGCAAGACAGCGCGAACTGCTTCTGAAAGCGAAAAAAGTTTATCAGGCGCTGAGCAGATCATTTAACGGCTATGGATGCATTTATTATGAAGGAACGGTAAGAAAAAGCATTCCCACGTTTTTCAAAAAATATATCCCGGACAATCATAAACTGCTCAGTCACGAAACATATATGACCCCGGACTATGCGACATATCTGAATACAAAAGCCACTGTCGGCGTCGAGTTCATGAAAAACTATGTCGAGCGCCTTTACTGCGAAAACGCGTTCACGTCCGCCTTTTCCGAAGACGCCGTTTCGTCTCTTCTCAGAAGCTACGACAACCATTATGAGCATGTTCTCTTCAATGTATATGAATTGGTATTTACACGCGCACTTGGGCGCATTCTGTGCGGCGAAGAGCCTCTTTCCTTGGAATTAGTCTACGAATATATAGAAAAATTAAGCGATATATTTAAAGATAAGTCGCTGGGCGAATTGATCGATATTGTGAAAAAAGCACTGGAAACACTGGGAAAATATATTGAACTGCCCGCGGCTGCGCAAAAATATACCGACCTGTGCGTTCCGCAGACCGCTTCCGCCATTCTCACCGCAATGCGAATCGGAGCTTTGAAAAGAATATTCTTTTGATCTGATGTAAAAACGCGGTTACGCTTTTTTCGGAAAAGCGACACGCAAAAAAAGCTACAAGCTTACCTTTTTGGGTTTGCCTGTAGCTTTTTTCTTGATTGCTTTTATTTCTCACATCAAGTCCTTCAGAACAGTTCCGATATCGCGGTCAATGCAGATCGACTGCCGTTCAATTTCATTTGGGCAGACTGGTTCGCCGTAATTGATGCAGGCGTAGATCGCCCTCGGATTCTTCGCCGTCATCTGCCAAAACGGATATTTGATGATCACCGGGGTGTTGTATCCAACGCCAAGTTCTAAAAACAAAATCGCCTGATTCTGTCTTGTTCGCAGAAAATCTGCATATCGCCCGGACGCTTTGAGCCACCCCTCGTCTTCAACAAACTTATCGTCGGAACGCAGATTCATCGTCAGCGGTTTTCCGCACTTCGGGCATCTGGGGATCAGCTCCGACGGTATTTTCATATCCTTTTGCTCATTCATCATACGGCTGACGATATTTTCATTGTCGTAGGTATCTATATCGCAGGGGGCGGAGCACTGGAACAGACCGTAATCGCCTTGTGTATAAAACAGCCGTTTTTTATCAAATCCGGCTTTTTGAAAACAATGATCCACATTCGTTGTGAGCACAAAATAGTCCTTGCCCTTTACAAGCTCCAGAAGCTCGTTATAGACAAGCTTAGGCGCGTCCATATAACGGTTGACATAGATATACCTGCTCCAGTACGCCCAAAATTCTTCCTGCGTTTCATAAGGATAGAAGCCACCGGAATACATATCGTGGAAACCGTATTTTTCCTCAAAATCAGAAAAATACTTTTTGAAGCGCCCGCCCGTATAGACAAATCCGGCAGAGGCGGAAAGCCCTGCTCCCGCACCTATCACAACAGAATCGGCGTTTTCAATTGCCTTTTTCAAGCGTTCTATCTGCTTTGAGTAACTCTCGGTAGATCTCGTAATCGACATTCTTGAAAACATTAAATATCACCTTCATTTCGCTGTGTTTTTGCTGCACATAGTCTTTTACGGCGGCTATCGCGATCCCGGCCGCCGTATCATTCGGGAAGTGAAATTCTCCCGTAGAAATACAGCAAAAAGCTATGCTTTTTATCCCATGTAGATCTGCAAGCTCCAAACAGGAGCGATAACATGAAGCAAGCAGTTCCTTGTCTTTTTCCCTTACTTCGCCGGAAATGATCGGACCGACAGTATGCAGGACATAATCACACGGCAGATTAAACGCCGGTGTGATTTTTGCTTTTCCCGTTGCTTCTTCATGTCCCTGCCCTCTCATTAACTCCGCGCAGGCAGTCCGAAGCTGTACCCCCGCATAGGTATGGATGGCATTGTCAATACAGCCGTGGCAAGGACTAAAACAGCCCAGCATTCGACTGTTTGCCGCATTGACGATAGCGCCGCAACGCAATGTTGTAATGTCGCCCTGCCACAGATAAAGGTTGTTCTGTATGGGTTTCAGATCAGCAATATCCGTAATTCCTTTTTCCTTGGTTTCTTCTTGCAGATATGCGTTCTGTATTTTAAGAAAATCCTCCGAAACAGCCTCCGGCATACGGACGTTCAGAAGTGCGCGCAGTAAATCCTTTTGTTCCTGACTGTCAGTTGGAATTTGTATGATCCGATATTGCGGCTGTTCGCTTAGCAGTTCTTTGATTAAGTAAATTCGCTTTTCCGATTGCGTCATGCTCGTCCCCTCTTTTCTACTGCTCTTGTTGGACAAACCTGAGCGCAGTTTCCGCAGTGCAAACAATGTTCCTGTTGAATTCGATAAGGCCTGCCCACTTCAATACAACTCTGAGGACAATTCCTTTGACATTTTCCGCACCCGATACAAGTGCCTGTGATATGATACCCTTTGAATGAAATATGACCGTTGCCAATTACGTAGCTTTCTCTGAAAATAGGATTTACACCGAGATTGAAATACTCAATTTCTGCGTCTTTTATCTGAAACACGATCCCTGCGAGGTTGCGGGTATCACCTGGATAGACATTGGAAAGGTATGGCTGTTCGTCAAATATGGTGTCGATCCATTTCTTCTGCTCTGATTCCTGTACAGGAATTGCTCTTGCGGAAAGACGGATCATTTCTTTGTATTTGGTGTAGCCAAGTACCTGTACCCGCCCGTCGGTCAACAGTTCTTTACAGAACGCCTTTCCTTTTGCAGTAAAAAAATACATAGCTTCGTGCTCATAGTGAATAGCGCTGATATTGCGAATTTGAGGATTTCCGTATTCATCCGCCGTCGCAAATGCCAACACTCCTACATATTGCAGTTTTTGTAAACAAGTTTTTGCATCCATTTTGTTTTACTTCCCAGCTCCTTCTTTATTCAATAATCATGCTTCGGTTTTCTTTTCTTGGCTTCGCGGTCGGATAACCGCCATCGCAGTACCCAAGCAGAACGAAGCAACGTGCAACATAGTTTTCGGGAATATTCCATTCTTTCAGCAAAGGCATACCGATTTCGTTATCAAAGGTCTCCTCGCCCCTTGCCACGATACAAGAAGAGATTCCAAGCCAGGTCGCCATCATCGCCATATGATCTGCACAGCAAAAGGCGTCCGGGACGCTGTAAAGAAAGTTTTTGGGCGCAAAGACCGCGCATACGGCAGGAGCGCCGTAAAAGCCGCTCTTCATAGACGGATCATCTATAATGCTGGGCTGATCTTTTGAAACATAGCTGCCGGACAATCTTGAACGGTCAAACCGTGCGACGTTCAATCTGCCGATTCTTTCAGCAAGCTCTGCATTTCGTATGCCTACAATAATACTGCGCTGACCGCCTCCTGCGTTGGGTGCGTAAGTTCCTGCCTCAATGATTTTTTCCAGATCCTCGCGAGGGATCTGTCTGTCCTGATATTTGCGAATAGAACGGCGGTATTTTATCAGTTCTGAAAGTTCCATTATTCAACCTCTTTCCAGCACTGCGGATCGGCGCTGTAAAAATCTCCGTTTGTACCTTTTGCCACAGCCGGACATCCGCGACACCATGCTTTAAGCTCACATTTCGAGCATTTTTCAAACTTGTCATATTCACGGTAGGCTTCCATCCTGCACACCCAAACATCGGCAAGACGATCTTCAAACACATTGCCCACCTTGCTTTCCGCCACTCTGCGGCAGGCATAAACATCGCCGGTGGGCAGGATCGTGATGTGGCAGTTGCCGCAGTTGCATCCGCCGTATATCATGCCTTCTTCTGCATTTTCGGGGATTTTGAATGTGCCTGTTTCATACTCATAAAGCGTCCAGAGATGGTCTTTTTTGTTAAAGTAAGTGTCACAGCCTTCCGCTTCATATTCCCTGAATTTATAGTCGCAAACGGCAAGCAGGTCGCGATATTCCTGCGGCGTCATGCCTGCATCAAGATCGCCGCCGCTTGGAACATAGCGGGAAAAGGCAAATACATTTGCTCCCGCTTTCACCGCGGCGTCAATAATGCCCGGTACTTCAATGCGGTTGGTTTTGGAGACAGTTGTCATGATCACACTGCGGATTCCGGCACGGTTGATGCAACCTATCTTTTTCAAAGTACAGTCATAAGAGCCGGGCTTGCGAAACCAGTCGTGCGTTTCACGAAGTCCGTCAAGGGAAAGCTGATACTTTTCACAGCCGTAATATTTCAGCTCGCGGCACACCTGATCATTAAGGTGGAAGGGATTTCCAAGAATCGTAAAGGGTATGCTGTGTTCGTGAAGCAGATCGAGCAGTCGCCAAAAATCCGGGTGCAGGATCGGATCACCGCCCGTAATGTAAAAATACGGAAGGCGGTTATATACCTCGCAAAAATCCAGACAGTTATAGAAAGTGTCCTGCATCTGCCGCCAGTTCATAGAATCGATCTTCTTGCAGGAGTCACCCGAAAAAATGTAGCAATGCTTGCACCTCTGATCGCATTCGTCAGTTATATGCCATTGGAAAGAAAAATACTGCTTCATATCGCTTGACCTCACTTTATTTCAAATCGGTTTCACCGATCAACACTTCAAAAATTCCCGGCAAGACCATTCCTGCCGGGAAAGTTCAGGGGAACAGAAGAAATTACTTCTTGTCCCCGGCACCGCAGGCAGAACCGCAAGCGGCAGGCTTTTCTTCCGGCTTATCGGCTGCGC
>CAZVSW010000066.1:0-10121 GCA_964630005.1 uncultured Ruminococcus sp.
GGCTCTTTTACCGCCGAGGCATTGAAATATGGCGGAATGTTCGCTGTCGACAGGGATTATCTCTGTACCGCTTTCGCGCGCGAGCTTCATCACCGCATCGCCATACACCACAAGCGTTTCCTTATTTGCCAGCGCGATCCGCTTTTTTCCGTTAAGCGCAGCCAGCGTAGGCTTAAGCCCGCTTATTCCGACCAGCGAATTGACAAGAACATCGCACTCTGCTTCGGCCGCAATGCCGCAAAGCGCGTCGCTTCCGGTGACCACGGTCGTATTTGTATCTGCAAGCCGAACCTTCAGACTGTTATATTTTTCCTCTGATATCCAAACGGTATTCACGTCAAAACGACGGCTTTGCTCTTCGAGGAGTTTATCATTTGAATACCCGGATATGGCATTAACCGCAAGCCCCAAATGTGCGGCTACATCGATTGTCTGCGTGCCTATCGAGCCGGTCGAGCCGAGTATGACAAGAGATTTCATATTAAAGCGCTCTCAAAAACAGATATTATAATATAGATCATAACGGTGATCGGAAGAATGCTGTCGAAGCGATCCATAACTCCGCCGTGACCGGGAAAAATATTGCCGTAATCCTTCACTCCGAAATGACGCTTTGCAAGCGATGCGGCAAGGTCGCCGATCTGTCCCACAAGCGAAAGCGGGATCGCTATGAGCGCCGCTTCAAGATAGCTGAAGCCGCCGTCGGTAACACCGCATTTATTCATAATAAGCGCCAAAGCAAGCGAACCCAAAACAGCTCCGACTACGCCGCCTATCGCGCCTTCAACGGTTTTCTTGGGCGATATGTCGGGGCAAAGCTTATGACGCCCCAAAAAGTAGCCCGTGAAATATGCAAAAGTATCGGTCATCCAGGCAGACACGAATATAATAAGATACATGTGCGGTCTGAGATCGCGCACCGCCACAAGAAGCGTAAAGCCGGCGATCACGGTAAATACTTCATAAAACGTCAAACCGGCTCCTGATACGTCGGTCTTTTTATATCCTATTACAGAGTAGATAATTATATAACACAAAAGCAGCAGAAATAACGGAAAAATATAGTTATCCGCATACCGCGCGGCAATCGGCATTCCGACGGCAAACAACAGAACCGGTATCGAAAGCCCGGGATTTTTCCATTCGCCGATACACTTCAGCATCTCATAGCAAGCGACCGAGCATAAAAGCGAGACCGCGATCGGAAAAACGATCGTATCGGAAAACCAAAGCACCGGTATCAGCAGTGCCAAAGCAACTATTGCAGTAATGATCCTTTTCAGCATAATCTTCACCTTCCGCCAAATCGGCGTTTGCGCCCTGAGTACCCGGCAAGCGCCATTTCAAGCTCTTTTTTACCAAAATCGGGCCAAAGTACGTCGGTAAACCAATATTCGCTGTACGCAGATTGCCACATAAGGAAATTTGACGTCCTGTATTCGCCGCTCGTTCTTATCACAAGGTCGGGATCGGGCATACCCGCCGTATCAAGACATGCGGAAAGGTTCTCTTCGTTGAGCTCAAGTCCGTTGTCCTGAAGCTTTTTTACCGCTCGAACAAGTTCATTTCTGCCGCCGTAGCTCACGGCGACAGCCAACTCCATGCCGGTATTCTGCGAGGTTTTCGAAGTGCTTTCCGCGATCGCTTTTCTCATTGATTCACTGAAAAAAGACATATCGCCTATCACGCGGCAACGTATATTACGCTCGTTCAGATCCGATATGTATTTTTTCATCGCCATCGTCATGAGGTTCATGAGAGCGCCGACTTCTTCGGCGCTGCGTTTCCAGTTTTCGGTTGAAAAGGCATAGACGGTAAGATAACGGATTCCGGCATTATTACAATTTTCCACCAGATCCAAAAACGCCTCAAAGCCCTTTTTATGCCCTGAAAGGCGCGGCAAGCCGCGCCTTTCAGCCCAACGGCCATTGCCGTCCATTATAACGGCAACATGCTGCGGAAAATTGTTTGCAGCGGTCATATAGCCATTATCTCTTTATTCTTTTTAGCAACGCAGGTATCGACCTCTGCAATATACTTATCGGTCAGATCCTGAATTGCCTTTTCGCTGGATTTTTGTTCATCCTCGGTCATTTCAGACTTTTTCTTCATGTCCTTGCATTTGTCGTTTGCTTCGCGGCGGATGTTTCTGAGAGCCACCTTAGCGTCTTCGCCAAGCTTAGCGGTTTGTTTGGTAAGCTCTTTTCTGCGCTCCTCATTAAGGGGCGGGAACACCAGTCTGATAGCCTTGCCGTCATTCTGGGGATTGATTCCCAGGTCAGACGCCTGAATAGCTTTTTCTATATCCTTCAAAACCTTTGCTTCCCAGGGGGTTATAAGAAGTGTGCGTGCGTCGACGGCTTTTACCGATGCAACGCTTTCGATATCAGACATAGTGCCGTAATAGGAAACCTGAATTTTGTCAAGAACTCTGGGCGAGGCTCTTCCCACTCTGATACCTTCAAAATCCTCATTCAGTACCTGAATTGTTTTTTTCATTTTTTCTTCGTATGCTTTGTTGTCGAGTTTCATGGTTGTTTTCCTTTCTTATTTGCTTTTTATGAGTGTTCCCTGAATCTGACCGAACGCCGCTTTTTCAATATTCTCAGGATGATCGGGCTTGAAAAGGAACATTGGAATGCCATTGTCTCTGCCGATTGCGGCGGCGGCCGCATCGATAACGGTGAGATTCTTTTCGAGGATCAGGTCATATGTAACTTCATCAAACTTAACAGCATCCGGATAACGCTTAGGATCTTTATCATAAACGCCGTCAACCGCCTTTGCCGCCAACACGCAGTCTACATTGAGCTCGGCCGCGCGAAGCATAACGCCGGTATCGGTAGTGAAAAACGGATATCCGACTCCGCAGGCAACGATAACGACCTTGCCGGCAGCCATATATTCCCGTGCTTTATACTGAGAGTAATTTTCGCAGAACTGGCTCATCTGAACCGCCGACATAACGACGGTGTCAACGCCCGCATTTATCAGATAATCCTGAACCACGAGCGAATTCATAAGAGTGGCCAGCATACCCATCTGATCCGCGCGAACTCTGTCCACAGTCATTCCGTTCTGGCGGGCGCCTCTCCAGATATTGCCTGCGCCGATCACAATGGCAACTTCGATCCCGGCGCGATGCACATTCGCTATACTTTCGGCGATACCGCCTATATGCGCACCGTCATACATTTTGTTTTCATGTCCTCCGGCAAGCATTTCACCGGAAAGCTTTATAAGCAATCGTTTATACATATTTTCCCCCATCATTTATATAATGCTATTTCATTTCGATTCTGTCAAACGGTTCGGGAAGAGTATCGCTCCACCCCACGCGATATGCAGTATACGGTGATACGGCTTGTGTTCCGATATCATCGTGAATATTGAACATTATCTCGTTCGGAAAGAAATGTTTTATAAACATAACGCTGTTTGATGTGACCGTATCTTCATACAGATCCTGAGCGCCAAACAAATGCAAAAGCTCGTGAGCGTAATTGGCGGCGACTGAATAATACGGCTTCGACGCATCCGCGGAATAAAACATTACCGCTCTTTCGGATGAATATATCTCGTGATCATAGTAGTCGCTGTTGCATGGAATGGCATAGCTCCTGCCCGATTTTGAAACGTGGATCAAAACACACCAGTTATCGTAGCTGTCAAGGTCAAAATACGAAGCCGCACAGCCCTCAAGCGTCCGATAAACAGTATCGGCGAACATAAGCTCGATCCAAAGAAGGTCGTCGCCTGCCGAGCTGATGTTTTTTGAAGTTTTTATATATACAGAAGAATTTTTATCAGTAAAGTTGAACCTGAGCCCAGTGCCGTAAACAGCGGCCTCATTTTCAAGGAAGAAAGCCGCGTCGCTTATATAACGAAGCGCGTTATCGATATCGTCGCTCTTCCAGCTTGATACGGCGTCGTCGACAAATATATTCACGATGAGGCAGTCGCCGCAAAGCCGTTTTGCGCTTCCCTCATTCTGACCGTTCTGAAGCCCGCTGTCTTCCCAAAGGATCTCGGACGGGAGCGACAAATTCATAAAAAACAGCGAGGTCGTAAGCCGCCATTTGCCCTCTGCCTTAACAGCTTCATAAACATAGCTCCTGCCGTCGGAGCATTTCACCGAAACACTTGCGGCATCAGAAGAAAAGCTCAGAAACTCGGCAGTAGAGATATCCGGCTCGACATTAAAACCCGGAACATACGCGCGGCATACCGAAGTAACGCCGCCGGAATTTTTCACGACAGGGGCGGCAGACGTAGGATATGAAAGATATCTTTCAGCAACGTCGCATTCGGCGGAATACACGTCGTTCAAGGCGTTTTCAACCGCAGAAAAATCGTGATATACGTTACTGCTTTCAAGCGTTGTATAGCTGTATTCCGTCAAAATGTTCGGGCATACTTCGCCGTTTATGAAAAGATCGGTCAGCAGCACGTCCTTTTCAATAAGTTCAAGAATCTCCTCCTGTCCCTGATTAAACGGTTTGTTAGGCTCGTACTCCGAATAAGCTTCCGACACTTCGGACTCTGCATCCGATATATCAGAAAAATCCGTGTCCGAGACATCTTCAGATCCATCACCGCAGGCGCAGAAAACAAGAACCGCCGCGAGCAGAAGGCATATCAATTTATACTTACTTTTTAATAGCTTCATTAAACAGGATTTCCAATCAAATACAAGGGAAAAGATTGCGCATTGATATCAAAAAGATCATTCTAAGATATTATAACATCAAAACGCCTATAAAGCAAGTTAATTTTTAGAAATTTAACGCATATATTATTTTAACAATTCGCCGCAGTCGTCATACAGTCCCGTACGGACGATCGTGCAATCCTCCGGCGCGATGCCGAGCCAGTCGCATAGATACGCCACGTTAAGATGAGATTGACTTCCGCAGTCACATCTGACGTGCATAACCGCGCCGTCGGGCAAAGCCTCAACGGCAAAATCCTTGATGAGCGGGCGTATGTCGGTTTCGGTGATGCCGTTTTTGCCTTTTTTCATCACGGTCATGCCGCTTTCGGGAAGAACTGTTGACAGCAACGCTTCTGACGACGCCGTAAAGATATCGTAAGAAGCGGCTCTGAGCGTAGAAAGCTTTTTTACGGGAGCGGCCGCAGATAATGGACGCAACTCGCCCGGAAACACCTCGCAAAGTCTTTTGAGCACATCATCGTATGAGACGCCGTCATTCAGCACGGTAAAATCAAATATCTCATATGTACTTTCCTGAAATAACGACAAAGGCATTGCAAAAACAAGCTTGAGATGCGGGTTGAATCCCTCGGTAAACGCAAGCGAATACCCCGTTCTGAGCAGCGCACGTATCACGGCGCGCTGTACGTCAAGATGTGATATATAAGCGGCACAGCCCTTTTTTTCAAAAAACACTCTTACCGGCAGCATCTTCTTTCACCTCCGAGCTTGTTCGCTCCGCATGCGGAGCACGCCGTACGGCAGTCAGGCGTTGTCAGTGCGTCCGCCGCCTTTTTTGCTTCGCGGATAAGGAATTCCTTTGTAACGCCGCAGTCAATATGATCCCACGGCAGAACCTCTTCAAAAGGAATCTCGCGGCAAGCATAAAAATCCGGATCAAGGCCAACGTCTTCAAAGGCTTTTATCCAGGCGTCATAGCTGAAGAATTCATCCCAGCCGTCAAGTCTCTGTCCCGCCTTAACGGCCGCATATATAGCAGCCGACTGACGGCGGTCGCCCTTGGCAAGTATGGCTTCAATACGTCCCGTACGCGCATCGTGATAATTGTATGTGATCTTTTTTGTTTTGATCTGTTCTTTGAGGTATTGCTGTCTGCGTTCGACCTCTTCAAGCGACTGCTGAGGCTGCCACTGAAACGGGGTGAACGGCTTGGGCACAAATGAAGCGACAGACAAGGTTATGTTAAGAAATCTGCCGTTTCTCTTTTCCGAGAAAAATTCATCAACAATATTCTGACCGAGACCGGCGATCCCTGCAAGATCCTCATCGGTTTCGGTAGGAAGACCGAGCATGAAATAAAGCTTTATCTGCGTTCTGCCGCCCGCAAAAGCCTTGCGGCACGCCGACATGATCTCTTCCTCGGTGATATTTTTGTTTATAACATCGCGCAGACGCTGTGTTCCGGCTTCGGGCGCAAAAGTAAGACCCGATTTTCTTACCGACATTACTTTTTTCATAAGCTCTTCATAAAACGCATCGATACGCATAGAAGGCAGGGAGAGCGAAACCTTGCTGTCATCGCTCCAGCCGAGTATCGAGTCAATAAGCTTATCGATCTCCGAATAGTCGCTTATCGAAAGAGCTGACAGCGAAACTTCATTATAACCCGTATTACGGCAACTCGCCATCGCGCACTCATTGACCTTATCAGCCGATTTTTCGCGGTACGGTCTGTAGACCATGCCTGCCTGGCAGAAGCGGCAACCTCTGATACAGCCGCGGAAGACCTCTACGGTAACGCGGTCGTGAACGGTTTCGAGGTACGGAACGGGAAATTCTGTCGGGAAAGGCGCTTTATCAAGGTCTTCAACAATACGCTTTGTTATCTTCGCCGGTACATCGCTGTATTTCGGCGAAACAGAGCTTACCGTACCGTCCTCGTTATAGACGACCGAATAGAGAGACGGCACATAAAAGCCCGGAATATGCGAAGCAAGACGCAGTATTTCGCTCTTTTTCATGCCCTTTTTACGGCAATCGCGATAAAGCTCACAAAATTCGTTGAGCGCAAATTCGCCCTCTCCGATGCTGAAAATATCAAAGAAATCAGCCATCGGTTCGGGATTGTATACGCAAGGACCGCCGCCTATGATTATGGGATAATCCTCGCCTCTGTCAGTAGAAAACGCCGGTATGCCCGCAAGATCGAGCATATTTATGACATTGGTATATGAAAGCTCATACTGAAGTGTGAATCCGACGATATCAAAATCCCCGAGCGGATCTCCCGATTCGAGCGCATAAAGCGGAAGCTTATGCTCCCTGAGTTCCTTTTCAAAATCGCTCCACGGAGCGTACGACCGCTCGCACCATGCGAAGTCAAGCGAATTTATGGCGTCGGAAAGTATTTTAACGCCCAGATTGGACATGCCTATTTCGTACGTATCGGGAAAGCAAAAGCAAAACCTGACGTCGATTTTTGATTTATCCTTTAAAACGCTTCCGAACTCTCCGCCGGTATATCTGCCCGGCTTTTCGACATGCTTCAAAAGCGGCAAGTATTCGTTTCTGATCATTATTTTGCTACCTTTACAGATAATTTTTTAAAAACTGACCGGTGTAAGACTGCTCGCACCGGGCAACCTCCTCAGGCGTACCGCGGACTATGACCGTACCGCCGCCTTCTCCGCCTTCCGGGCCGAGATCGATAATATGATCCGCGGTCTTGATAATATCAAGGTTGTGCTCAATGACAACGACCGTGTTTCCTGCGTCGACAAGCTTTAATAGCACGTCCTTGAGCTTATCGACATCAGCCGAATGAAGACCTGTCGTGGGCTCGTCAAGGATATAAAGCGTGTTTCCGGTATCGCGTCTGGCAAGCTCGGTCGCAAGCTTGACGCGCTGTGCTTCGCCGCCCGAGAGGGTTGTCGACGACTGCCCTATCTTGATATATCCGAGTCCGACGTCGGAAAGCATTTGCAGTTTGCGGTAGATGGTGGGATAGGGTCTGAAGAACTCAACGCCCTCGTCAACCGTCATTTCAAGCACGTCGTATATCGATTTGTTTTTATACTTTACTTCAAGTGTCTCGCGGTTATAGCGTCTGCCCTTGCAGACGTCACAGGTCACATATACATCGGGAAGAAAATGCATTTCGATCTTAAGTGTGCCGTCGCCCTGACAGCTTTCGCACCGACCGCCTTTTATATTAAAGGAAAATCTTCCGTCTTTGTATCCTCTTTCCTTGGCCTCCGGCGTATTGGCAAAGACTGCCCTGATGTCAGCGAACATGCCTGTATATGTGGCCGGATTGGAGCGCGGCGTTCTTCCGATCGGCGACTGATCGATCGCGATGATCTTGTCTATATTCTCTATTCCGTCTATACGGTCGTGCTTACCCGGAACAAGCGTGAGTCTGCCGAGCGCACGTGCAACCCCGTTATACAGAATCGAATTCACCAGCGAAGATTTACCCGAACCGCTGACTCCGGTAACGCAAATAAACTTTCCGAGCGGAAAATCGACCGTTATATCCTTAAGATTATTCTCTTTAGCTCCCACAACGGTGATCACCTTTCCATTGCCGGCGCGTCTTTCTTTGGGGACGGCTATCACGCGCTTATGCGAAAGGTAATCTCCGGTGAGCGAGCCGTTAAACTTCATAAGCTCATCCGGCGTTCCGGAAAACATCACCTGACCTCCGTGAACACCTGCGCCCGGACCGATATCGACGATATAATCGCAGGCGCGCATCGTATCTTCGTCGTGTTCGACGACGATCACGGTATTGCCGTTATCGCGCAGACGCTTCAGCGTGGCAATAAGCTTGTTGTTATCGCGCTGGTGAAGTCCTATACTGGGCTCGTCAAGTATATACATAACGCCGACAAGCGAAGAACCTATCTGCGTTGCAAGACGGATACGCTGTGCTTCGCCGCCCGAGAGCGAACCTGCGCTGCGCGCAAGGGTAAGATACTCCAGACCTACCGATTCAAGAAAACCGAGTCGGGCGTTTATCTCTTTGCGTATCTCTTTGGCGATAGCCTCGTCTTTGGGGCTGAGCACAAGCTCTTCAAAGAACTTGCGAAGAACGCTTATAGGCATATGGCAGACTTCGTCAATATTTTTCCCGCCGACAGTCACGGCAAGCGATTCGCGCTTAAGGCGCTTTCCTTCGCAGGCGGGACAAGGAATATTTTCCATAAATTCCTCGTAATACTCACGCTGATCGGGGCTGTTCGCCGTCATATCGTAACGGCGTTTTATGATCGGAAGAACTCCTTCGAAGCGAGGCTCTCCGACAGTACGGCGTTTACACTTCATATTGCCGTAAAGCAGGACGGTCATCGCCTCTTCGGAATACTGCGAAAACGGAGTGTGTATATCAAAGCCGTAGTATTTGCCGAGCGAATTGAACATGTCGCCGGTATAAGACCCTGCTTCAATAGATTTGAAGCCATTGACCATTATACCGCCGTTGAACAGCGAAAGACTTTTATCCGGCATGATCCTTTCAGGAGATACTACAAACGATTCACCGATACCGCCGCATTCTTCACACGCTCCGAACGGAGAGTTGAATGAAAACATTTTCGGCGAAAGCTCGCCTATGCTTATGCCGTGTGTCTTGCAGGCATAGTTTTGCGAAAACGACATTAGCTCTTCGCCGTCGTCATGAAGCACGATTATATTGACAACTCCTTCGGCGAGCTTGAGAGCTATCTCAAGGCTGTCGGTAAGGCGTGTGCGAATGCTTTCGTCACTCATAACGAGGCGGTCGACAACGATTTCAACGGTATGCTTTTTGTTTTTGTCAAGCTCGGGACGCTCTTCTATATCATAGATCACGTCGTCGACGCGAACACGCACATAACCGTTCTTACGCGCATCTTCAAAGACCTTATCGTGCATTCCCTTTTTATCATTGATCACCGGGGCAAGCACCATAAATTTCGTACCCGGTTCAAGCGCCATTATATCGGCTACTATCTCGTCGACAGACTGCTGGTTGATCGTCTCACCGCATATCGGGCAGTGCGGGATGCCGATACGTGAATAAAGAAGACGCATATAGTCGTATATTTCGGTAACCGTTCCAACCGTAGAACGCGGATTTCTTGACGTCGTTTTCTGATCGATAGAGATCGCAGGAGAAAGCCCTTCGATATAATCCACATCGGGCTTATCAAGCTGTCCCAAAAACTGGCGTGCATATGACGAAAGCGATTCAACAAAGCGCCTGTGTCCCTCAGCGTACAGCGTATCAAACGCGAGCGATGATTTTCCCGAGCCGGAAATACCCGTAATGACAGTAAATTTGTCGCGCGGTATCGTCAACGATATGTTTTTGAGATTGTTGACGCGCGCCCCCTTTATAATAATATCCGAAACCATTTAGTTCTCCTACATCAATTTTTTTATCCTGTCGCGAATAACCGCAGCC
>CAZVSW010000067.1:0-10003 GCA_964630005.1 uncultured Ruminococcus sp.
GTGATGCGTCTGGAGAGCGCAACGGGTAAAACCACCGAGCAATTGGAGGAGATACCTTTCGGTAATGCGCTGGGCTTCGACATATTTTCCCTGTTCTTCAAACCAAGCGGCGCGTTCCGCCTTTTCGCTTTCGATCTCTTTGAGCGCCCTCTCGCGGCGTTCCTTGCCGGTAACATAGTGCGTTGCAGGATAGATCGCGGCGTGCGCCAATCTGGCGACAGACTCTCCCGTCACGGTGTTGATCTGTGATATACGGTCGACCTCATCGCCGAAAAATTCGACACGAATAGCGTCAGTATTTGTATTGGCGGGAAAAATATCGAGCACGTCGCCGCGCACTCTGAAATTATTTCGGTCAAAATCGAGGTCACTGCGAGTGTACTGTATGGCGACAAGGCGCTTTATGACGTCATCGCGTGAAATGTGCTGACCGGGGCGTATCGATACCATGTGGCGCTGATATTCCTCCGGATCGCCGAGAGAGTATATGCACGAGACAGACGAAACAATAATAACGTCCCTGCGTTCAAACAGCGCGCTTGTTGCCGAGTGGCGGAGCTTGTCTATCTCGCCGTTGACCGACGCGTCTTTTTCGATATATACATCCTTTCCCGGCACATACGCTTCCGGCTGATAATAATCGTAATATGAAACGAAATACTCGACGGCATTTTCGGGAAAAAGCGCCTTGAATTCCGAACAAAGCTGAGCCGCCAGGGTCTTATTATGCGCAAGCACCAGCGTAGGCTTGTTGACGTTTGCTATTATATTTGCCATTGTGAAGGTCTTGCCCGAACCGGTAACGCCCATAAGCGTTTGTTCTTTATCGCCGCGCAAAACGCCGTCAGTCAGTTTTTCAATAGCCTGCGGCTGATCGCCTGTAGGCTTATATTGCGATATCAATTTGAAATGATCCATAACAGCACCCGTATCCCGAAATAGTCCGTCTTCATGTCTTTTATGATAAGACCAATAGCGAACAAATGTTTTTCTCTATTATACACTCGAAAGTACGATTTGTCAATCTAAATCTAAAACAAAATAAAGCATGTATGAGCTGTCGGAAAGCAACAGCACACACATGCTTTAGTATACCACACATCAGCTCAAAAGAAAAGACGTTTTAGCAATAAAATTCCAATAAGCCATTGTCATTATTCGCCGAATATTCCTTCTGCGATGCCCATGAGTATGATACCGAGCACGACTGTGAAAACGGCAATATATTTCTTCGAATCCAGCTTTTCTTTAAGAAAGATTCTGGAAAGTATAAGCGACACAACGCAGTACGAAGAGATCATAGGCGCAGCCACAGCACCGTTGCCGCTCAGAGCATACACATACACTGCCTGTCCGGCTGTTTCAAGACACGCCGCTATCACACGGTTTTTGGTATTATGTACAAACAGCTTTTCGCGGCGCACAAGAAGAATGACGAGGGCGATCACAGCGACGAAAAGGAACGTATAGAGATATGCGATATTGGCAACATCTTCAATGGTCTCTTCTGTTACGCCTCTGAGAGGGGTCGTTTCGAAATCGTCAAGATAGTATGTATCGAGAAACGTTCCGAGCGAATCGATGATACAATATCCGATCGGGAACAGCAGCGCCTTGAAGCTGCTGACATACTTCTTGTCGGCAGCGGCAATCTGACCGACGGAATCCTTGCGTTCGAAATATCCGAGCAATATGATGCCGATGCACACGGCAACAATGCCTATAGTAGAAATCCAGTCAGGGCGGTCGCCGAGAATGATCACACAAAGTATAGCCGCCACAGCACCCGACGAATTCTGAATAGGCGATGAGATCGAAAGCTCAAGATATCTGAGACCGAAATATCCGACAGCCATAGATGCGATATAGCAAAGAGACACCGGCAAATATACCACAAAATTCATTGGATCGAAATCGATCTTCTGAACCGTAAGAAGGTACGTGGCGTATAAGCCCATGGCGATGCCAACCGTTATGACGGTGCGGAGATGCGTTGAAGTTTCAACGGCATCATTGCCTTTTTTATAAAACAGATCAGCAGTGCCCCATGCAAGGGTGCACAGCAATGCAAAAACAAACCACATGTTAAAAAAACCAACCTAATATATTATTTATTATTTTCCGTGCTTAGATCCAAACGTCGCTTTAAGGACTTCACCAATCTTGGGTGTTGTTCCGTAAAGAAGCACGCCAACGCGATAAATGCGCGCCGAAAGTATTCCGATGCCAAAAGCAGAAGCTATCAGCACCAATACAGAGATAATGATCTCATACGGCGGCACAGAGCTCATCGCAATACGCGTAAACATAGCCATCGGCGATGTGAACGGAATGTACGAGCAAACCTTCATTAAAACAGAATCTATACTTCCGGAGCTGAGTGAGAACACGACCACAAAAAATCCGACGATGAAAAGCATCGTGATCGGCATGACGGAAGTGTTGATATCCTCGAGCTTTGAAGCCGTAGACCCGACCGCACCGTAAAGGAACGCATAGACAAAAAAGCCGAGTATAAAGAACAGCAGCATATAAAGCAACAGATCAAACGGCATATCAAAGATCGAATCGATGATCTGATTATCAGCCCAATAGGCACGGTTGAGATTGTAAAACAGCATCGCCGAGCCGAAAATGCAGACGAGCTGTGTAAGCCCCGCGAGGCAGGACGCAATAACTTTTCCGAACATCATTGAGGTAGGCTTTGCGCTGGTTATAAGAAGCTCCATTGCGCGGGAACTTTTTTCTGTCGCCACATTTGTGGCCACCATCTGACCGTAGAGAAGAATCACCATATATAAAGCAAATATCATTATATATGTATAGAAGAAATTCTCAAACTGATCCTTACTTAATATCTCCGTTTCATGGTCAACGGCATGGCTCATGATATCGCCTATCTGTTCAGGCGAAAGCCCGCTTTCGGCCATTGCGTTCATGCGATAAAGTTCGAGCATTACGCTGTCGGCGATCTGAGTATTCGCGTCGAAGATAGAAAGATTGTCAACGTAGTATTTATACGAGGTATAACTGTCCAGGAGAAACGCGCATGACACTTCGCCGGACGAAATAGCCTTGCGGATATCATCGGCGTCAATGCTTGCGCTCTTTACCTCATAATCGGAAAAAGCACTTTCAAACACCGAAAGTATTGTTGCGTCATCAACACCGTCAGAGGCGGCAACAAGCATCACGGGACGTTTTTCGGGAGTTTCAGGCGCGCCGCTTTCAACAAGCTCGCCTATCCGTGGAAAAAACATAACGATTGCCATAACAGCAACAATAAAAACCGTTACGCCGACGAACACCTTGTTTTTAAGGTAATATTTAAGCTCAAATGCGAGAATTCTTTTAAACTGTTTCATTTTTAAAGCCTCCTCAAACCTGCTCGCCTGCGTACTCAACGAAAATATCATTGAGCGACGGTTCGAATACCCTGATCTCATCAATGTTGAAATCTTCGGTCAGTTTTTTCATAGTATCCTGCTTCAGTTCGGGAGAAGCCATGTGAATAATGCATTCGTCTCCGTTAACCGTGCACGAACTGCCGTACGCCGAAGCGATCTTATTCGCATCGGCTGAACGCACGATAAGCTTGTCACGGACATAGTTATGCTTGATCGTGTGAAGATCGCCGCTTAGTACGACTTTTCCGCCGTTCAGAATGGCTATGCTGTCGCAAAACTCTTCTATATAATTCATTTGGTGACTTGAAAACAACACGATCTTTCCCTTGGCGATCTCTTCCTTAACTACATCCTTAAGAAGCATGGCGTTGACCGGATCAAGCCCGGAAAACGGCTCGTCGAGGATCACGATCTCAGGGTCGTGGACTATGGCGGTGATCAACTGTATTTTCTGCTGGTTGCCCTTCGAAAGAGTATCAAGACGGCGGGCACGGTATTCCGTCATGCCGAGACGCTCCAGCCAATAGTCGATTGCCTTCACAGCCGAGGCTTTATCCATACCCTTTAGTTCGGCAAAATATATAAGCTGATCAATGATCTTCTTTTTGGGATACAGCCCGCGTTCCTCGGGAAGATAACCGATACCGATCTTTCCGTAATCTATAGGTATTCCGTCCATAAATATCTCGCCCGAATCAGCGGGAAAGACGTCCATCAAAATACGGATAGTCGTAGTTTTTCCTGCACCGTTACGTCCGAGAAGTCCAAAGGCCTTGCCGCTTTCTGCGTCAAAGGAAATACTGTCAAGAACCTTTTTCGGTCCGAAACTTTTGCAGATGTTTTTCAGTTCAAGCTTCACTGTTTGTTATCCACCTCCGGAATGTTTTTATAGCAGATCAATCCCGCGCCGCAGGAAGCGTTAAAAAACGCAGCTTTTGATAAGCGGCGGCACGAGATAAACACGTTTGCAAACGCTAAATTATTATATCATAGTAAAATAGCAAAAACAAGAAAAAAATTGCCTATTGCTACTTGTTTTTGATAATATAATATGTTACAATAAGTACAATATATTTTGAAAGGTATTCAGTACCGTTTCTGCTTCAGATGCGGTATAAAAACGTTGAACTAATGAAAAAAATCATTGCCCTGCTTTGCCTGGCGGCGTGTTTGTTTGCATTCGTCGCTTGTAATAAAAACGAAAGCGACATTCCGGAAGGTCTGATGAAAGCCGCCGGAAACGCCAATGACTATTATTTTTATTATGACGATGACTGGACGCTTCAGACTCCGACTGCCGGAACGAGCAGCGCCGAAATCATGATAAAGCCCGCGGCCGATAAGACCGGCATTTCACCGAACGCAAGCCTTTCTGTCGTGGCGTTCTCCCTTTCGAGCGAGAAAAAGGATTACGCCGTCAACGACCAGTGGAAGGAATATCAAAAAGAACTGCAAAACGCCTTTCCCTCTTTTGTATATGACGAATCAAAAGACGAGGCGGTCAAACTCGATAACGTCCCTGCGGCTAAGAAACGTTATACCATCACTATCGGTGATGACACATATACTTTTGTCCAGGTGCTCTGCATCAGATACGCGATCGTTTATCAGCTCACCTTCACCTGCCTCTCCAATGAGTATGAAGCGCGAAACGGCATCGTCGACACTGTTATAGAAAACTTCCATTTCAATTAAAAATCCCACGCCGCACAGCCGTGATTCAAGCAAAAAAATATTTTTAAAAAAATTGAAATTCGGTATTGACAAATAAAGGTCAGTGTGATATAATACATCTTGCGCGAGAGAGAGCGCAAGAATATGGGGGTTTAGCTCAGCTGGGAGAGCATCTGCCTTACAAGCAGGAGGTCACAGGTTCGAGCCCTGTAGTCCCCACCAAAAAAGAAAAAGTCGCATCAGCGGCTTTTTCTTTTTATTTACTCTCATAATGAACATAATCTAAATGGGGCTGTAGCAAAAGTCAAAAAGCTACAGCCCTTTTTAGTTGGGAAAAGCGGATTTTCATTGACAATATTCACCTACAGTGCTATACTGTAACAAACAAAACGTTCACGGAGGCAGCATGAAGATTACAGTTATACACGGTCAGAGCCATAAAGGCTCTACTTATCATATTGCTCATGAATTGGCAGAAAAGCTCGGCGGAGAGATCACGGAAATATTTTTACCCAAGGATTTCAGCGAGTTCTGCATCGGCTGTACGGCGTGTTTTACTAAATCCGAAACAAAATGTCCGCATTACGAAGAGCTGCTGCCCATAACAAAAGCAATAGACAGCGCAGATGTTTTGATTCTTGCCAGTCCTGTTTATGTCTACCACGCGACGGGCGCAATGAAGGCTCTGCTCGACCATTACGGCTGGCGCTGGATGGTGCACCGCCCCGAGACAAGTATGTTTAGCAAACAAGCGGTCTGCATTTCCACTGCGGCCGGAGCGGGCATGAAAAGCACTAACCGTGATATGGCAGACAGCGCTTTTTGGTGGGGCGTTGCAAAAACATATAAATACGGCGTTGCCGTTGCCGAAACATCGTGGGAAAAGGTCAGCGAAAAGAAGAAAAAAGGTGTAGAGAAAAAGCTATCTGCACTTGCAAATAGAATTCAGAAAAATTACGGTCACGTAAAACCGTCGCCAAAGACCAAGCTCTTCTTCTCCGTCGTGCGGCAGATGCAAAAGCGCGGCTGGAATAAAGCCGATGCAGAATACTGGAAAGATAAAGGCTGGACTAATAAAAAACGTCCCTGGAAATAACCAAAAAAGAGTATTGAAAGCGAAAGGATCATTGTGAAAAAAATACTGGTTACCGGCGCAAGCGGAGGAGATGAGAACCCTTTAATTGATCTGACCGATGACGAAAAGATCGACATGTTGCGGCCCGCATTTTAAAAAAATATCATGCCGCTTTTGAGAAACTTGCAAAATGATCAGGTTTTCAAAGGAAAAGGTGCTTCTTCTTCATCAACTGATTACAACGGTATCAGATTAGAGGCAAGCAATGACGAAGTCGCACATGCAGGGCTGTCCGTTGCCGACGGAACAATGAACTATGAAGACGTGCTTGCGTGGGTAAAGAAACACCGGATATAATAGGCTTTTGCATGAAAAATTCCGCCCAATGTGCAGCAGGGCGGAATTTTTATACTGTATATTTTTGTTTACTGAACGTAGGCTCTCCAGACAGCAGACGACCTTTTGATTCAGCTCTCTATGATCAGGGTGGTCAAAGCTTTTCTCTGCCCCTCAGTTGGGAGCTTCAATTTACCGTTTTTCAGAAGCGCCTTGACGCAGTGAAGCAAAAACCAGCCGTCTGAGTGAAACACATACTGAAGCTCGAATTCCTTTATTTTTCTGAGATGCGGCGGAACTGATTCGAGCACCGCCTCAGCGTACGGCTTTTTCAGCACGTCAAACTCGGCTTTGTATTTTTCCTTTATCCTATCGCCGATATCAAGCAGGCTGTCGCGTATAGACCTGCTCGAAAGAACGACTACCTGCCAAGATGCTTTAAAGCGTCCGTCGTAATCTCCGCAGATTTTCACATAACCTCGTTCGGCAAGCCATGCGTATTCATCTTTTGAAAGCGGTTCATCAAGCTCCCTTTCATAAAGTGAAAGCACACGCATAGAGTCTTCTTTAAACATAAATCTCGAATCATTGCCGCGATCCGACCACTCGCTGTCAATTCGCCAAAGAACGAGCCTATTGTTCCAATTGCACATAGGTCCGCACCAATTTTTCATATAAGCATAGTCCTGCGGCAATACCATCTGCTCATCCACAACTGCCGCGTGAACAATATTATGTCCGCCATCCGGACGAATTGTTGCCACTTCCGAAAACTGAATTTTTTCGTCAATAAGCTTTTCCCCTGAAGACGCCGCAATATACGGAATCAGCGACCATAATATAAAATTATTATCAGCTCGCTTTGATGTTGCAAGCGAGATGTGCTCGTCCGACTGATTGCAAACAATATCCGAAGCGTCAAGAATTCCGGATGCAACAAGCTCGTCATAAAGATCGTTTGCAAAAAGCTCAGCCGCTTTTTTGTACATGCCGTCTTGCATTGTCAGAAGCTCAGCCGTTGGTTCGCTGATCATAAAATTCAGGAGATACTTGTTGCCGTTCAGCGTCAGCAAACCGTATTCCTCAAGAGATTCTATCTCGTTTTCCACATAGACCGGAGAAACCCCTAAATCGTCGGCGATCTCGTTGATCGTTTTTGCAGTATTTCTCACACAATAGCAAATGTTTTGCGAAAGCGCCGAACGTAAAATATCCGCAGGAGATTTCGTGCCGGAAGAACCGTCTATTCCAAGCGAGTGGAATTTGATTGGGTTGAATTTGAGCGTACTTGCCTCTCTCATTTTTGTCATACCTCGTTTTAATTCTTTTTTTGCTTCAAACAAGTGCCACTTGACAGTTCCGAGAGGAATATCCAGCTCTTTTGCAATATCCGCCTGCTTGCGATTTTCAAAATAGTACGCGATCACAATCCTTCTTTGCAGCTTGGAAAGATATGCTATCTCGCTTTGCACCCTGGCTATTGAATGGGCATATTCGTCATCCTCCGATTCCGAAGCTGTATCTGGAATGAGCTCGATAACGTCATCGATCGAAACACCAATAACGGCTTTTGAGGAATCGCGGTAATAATTGCTCAGCGATTTGTGCGCAACCGTCCAAATGAATTTGCCGGTGTCAGTAATATCATCTCTTGCGAGCAACGCGCGGAATGCCTTCATGGCGATTTCCTGAGATAGATCCTCCGCATCTTCAATACTTTTACACCTCTTAAGCGCAAATCCGAATATGGGCTTCAGATATTCGGTTATAGTTTTCTCCGCATCTTGTCTGTTCACTTGTTTGCACCTCATTGAGAGCTTTCACCCATATAGACACGAAAATCTGAAAAGGTTGGAGCAATTTAAAATTTTTTAAGGAGAGATAAATACTTTTTCCACAGCAAACAGCCGCAAAACAAACAAGCAGTCGCTTTTTAGACGACTGCTCGTATTTTTTATGACTTTACTATTTCTGTTGCCGATGCTGCGCTGCGTATCGGTCATCTGTGTCGTTTTTGGGGAATCTATATGATTACCCACCATTGTCACATATGCACCCGCTCGTCAGATTTCTGTTCGGATGCCGATTTTTTGTTTGCTTCTTCGACGAGATCAGCGAAGTCGTATTTCAAATCATCGTCTTCATCGACCTTGATCTCGCAAAGATAGATGATATGCAGATCATCCACAATGAAAAACTGAGTGCATGTCTGATCGTCATTCTCATAGCTCATAATGGGCTTCTGAATAGTATCGTGGATATCAAGCAGCTCCTTTATGGTTTTAAGGTTGAGGATCTGATATCCATCCATATCGAACTCATTGGTTATCTGCTGAATATAGGAACGGTAGTTTCTGATGACCCTGTCAACTCGTATACGATAATCGACGTGCTTGTCTCTGGTGGAAATGATGTAATATACGAAAAATCCTATAGCCAATGCGTCCAAAATTCCAAACGCGAGAGCGGAATTTCCAAAGATGAACCTGAAGTTCTCACTGATAGCAAGAATTTTTTGTTCTCCGGCGGGAATTGTTGAGGTGACCTGAGGTTTAAAGACGGTCTTTGTCAAAGGGATTCGAAGCTCGGTTACATACTCACCGGAGCGATCGGTTGCGAAAACTTCGCTTTCGCCCACTACGTTTACATACATTCTGACGATCAGCGTACTGCTCGTATCCCTCAACTCAAAGTTCGTAAGATATGTTTTTGCCAATTCGTCATATTTCTGATAATCAATTTCCACAAGCTCTTCAATCAAAAGAGTGTTGCCCACGCTTGATTTTGTAACCAGCGGAAGTATTTCATAAGTCGGATTGTAAAGCGGAGCATTAGAACTGACGTCCAGTATCTCGAGCTGCGCATCGATCCTATAATTATATTTAAATTCAACTTCCTTAGTGTCAAACGCCAGCCTGTACGAAAAATCCGCCGTCATTTTTTCCACCAAAGAGGACACATACGCGTGAGAGCCGTTCAGATATGTTTCTTCATAAAATTCATTCCCGGACAGATATGCCTTATGAATCGCATTTCCCTCTTCTGTATAATACACATATGTATCTTTATCAAGCTTGATGTAAGCGATCAATGAAAAAAGGAAAGCAATACTACACACGATCAATATGATCTTTTGAACCAAAATACGCTTATTTCTCTTTAATTTATATTGATCACGCTGCTGTTTTTCAAGTTCCGACATAATATACCCTCCTCTTCAAAGTGATCTTTATTATTTAAATATTTCGTGAAGCCAAACAGTTGGATACCCGATATATTTTATTTTCATAGTTGCGATGCCAACGATATCTTCGTTGGTGATATAACCGGTGTCGACGCCATCATTGGCGTCTCCCTTGGTATAATAACGGATTACGCCGTTTATCTTTTTAATGTCAGCCACGCGGTGGATAATAGTAGATTTACCGCGTTTAAAAAGAATGACGTCCCCGTTTTTAATGTATTGCCCGTCATAGACCTCATAAACCGCCACATCGCCGCGATCCAGCTC
>CAZVSW010000068.1:0-9987 GCA_964630005.1 uncultured Ruminococcus sp.
CCGTCGCCGCTTCCGAATATTATCTCGACGCTACGGTGGATCAGGCAAAGCACGATCAGCTTCATTCTACCTATGACTCCTTCGCGGCGCTTCAGAAGGCTTTTGGCGCAACGATTGACGATACCACCAAAAAGTGGAATCGCGACGCCGCGCTCAATTCCCCCGGCGACGCTTATGCGGAGCTTTATCTCGTCGGCTTCATGCAGAAGGACGCGGCCAGGTACGAAGGGCTGCTCGCTTCTGACTACGGCATCGAAAATGCAATGGTCACCGAATTTGCCGCAGACGACCTCGAACGTATTCCGTCCTTCAACTTCATCGACGGCTATACTTTCCTCGATATCCCGCAAAGACGCTTTAACGAAGGCTTCGGCAGCGTTCTTGTAATGCTTATAATTCCGTTGCTCGTCTTCCTTTCAAGCTTCTACAGCGGCGTTCTCACCCGCAAATTCTCCGGAACGCCCGCGACTCAGCAGGACGGCACACCTACGCCCGGCAACGGCGCGATGATGAAATGGGGTATGCCGTTGCTCAGTACCTACTTTTCGCTCACGTTCCCGCTGGCGATCGGTGCGTACTGGATATTCCGCGCCATTCTTCAGACACTTCAACAGTTTATACTCTCCAAAATGTACCCTATTCCTCAGGTAACCGAAGCCGAGCTTGAAGAAGCGAGACGCCAGTATAAGGGCAAAAAGAAAAAGGTTATCACCATCGAGGTCGACGAAGACGACACGACCTACGACAGCCTTGTGGTCGATCCGGGCTCAAAGCGCGCAGAAAGCAGCGAGCCGAAATCCTCCGGCAAGGTAGTCATGCTTACCGGCGACGAGCCGTCGGACGAGCCGAAGGTCTCTGCACCCGGCAAGGTCGAAAAGGCTAAAATGAAAGAAGATAAGCCCGATAAGCCTGACGACACTAAAAAGGAGTAATTTATGAAAGAAACTATACAAAATGCAAAAACAGTTCAGGCGGCTGTTGAAGCCGGCGCTGCCGAACTCGGCGTTGATGCGAGCCGCGTGACCTTTGAGGTTCTTGAAGAGCCCAAGAAAGGCATACTCGGCATAGGCGCTGCCGACGCCATTGTTAAAGTAATTTATGAAGAGACCCCTGCCGACAAGGCCGAGGAGTTTGTAAAGACTCTTCTTGCCGATATGGGTCTTGAAGCCGAAGTTACGGCTACTCCCGAAACCGAAACCGACGAAAACGGCGAAACGCGCGAAGGCGTTCTCATCAGCATAGGCGGCGAAGGTCTCGGCCTTCTCATCGGTCATCACGGCGACGTGCTCGATTCTGTTCAGTACCTCACCTCTCTCGCCGCAAACCGCGGCCGCGAAGGCTATTTCAGAGTCAGCGTAGATATCGAAAACTATCGCGCTAAGCGCAAGGAAGTTCTTGAACAGCTTGCAAAGCGTATGGCAGACAAAGCGCTTAAGTATAATCGCAGTTTCGCGCTTGAACCCATGAGCTCCTATGAAAGACGGATCATCCATACCGCCGTTCAGAACATCGAAGGCGTGACTACTTATTCGGTGGGCAACGATACCGAGCGCAAGGTAGTTGTCGCTCCCGACAAAAAGTCCAAAAATCCCGGCTTCGGTAAATAATAGCTGAAGTACACACAAATTGTGCAATTTGACCTCCCACCACAGAGCATGCGACCAAAAATTGTTTGTCTTTTGGGTGGGAGTGTTTCATTTTGGGTATTGAAATTTAAAAAGATTCATGTTATAATATATCACTGAGATAGTGTGTTGGTATCATACCGCCCGTCGGACGTTTTTAAAAGTTTGAATTCGACAAACATCCCAAGGCTTTTTGCTTTATGCTTGTTTGCCGTTTGCCGAAAATAGCATAGGAGCTTTTAATGAACGAAAAATCGGAATTGAAAGAGATAGATCTTTTACAACTCGTATCAGCGGTTTTGAAAAAATGGTGGGTCGTGGCTGTGGCAACTGTGCTTATGGGCGCGCTCGCTTTCGGATATACCTATATTTACATCAAACCCAGATATAAAGCAAGCGCTTTGTTTTATGTTAACAACACCTCTATAAGCGCGGTGGGCGGCAAGATAACCTTCAGCTCAGGCGACCTTACGGCCGCTAAATCGCTTGTCGACACATACAGCGTTATCCTCACGTCGCGCCTTTGCCTTGAAGAAGTCATCACGACCGGGGGTTATAAATACTCCTACGCCGGTCTCAAGGGCATGATAAGCGCATCTGCCGTGAATGATACCGAAATTTTCTCGGTCACCGTTACGGCGCTGAGCCCTGACGAGGCGTGCAACATTGCAAACACCATCGCCGATATCCTTCCCGGAAAGATCGCTACCGTCATGGACGGCGCGAGCGTGAAGGTCGTCGACTATGCCGTTGTGCCTACGGCGCGTTCGTCGCCCAATTATAGAAGCAATACCATCAAGGGAATGCTTATAGGCGCGATCATTGCAGCCGCCGCAATTGTTTTGGCCGAGATCCTTAACGATTCCGTCAAGTCCGAGACATGGCTTGCAAACACATTCGGCGACGAGATCCCGCTTCTTGCCGTTGTGCCGCATGAAAGCTCGTCCGGCAAATACGGAAGATACGGCAGATATGGCAAATACGGTAAGTACGGTAAATATAGCTCCTACGGCAGCTATGAAACCACAAATAAGTCGGAATAACAGGTGAACGGAATGTCTCAATTAAAAGAAACCAATTCTACCGCGACTCCTACGGCTCCTGCGACGATAAAACTCGGTCCGGATCTTAATTTTGCCGCTAAGGAAGCGTATAATTTGCTCCGAACCAATATTGTGTTCTCCTACCCCGATTCCGAGGGCGGAAAGATAATCGGCGTTTCGAGCGCGACCCCTTCCGACGGTAAAACATATACCGTCATCAATCTCGCCTATTCGTTTGCAGAGGCGGGCTATAACGTCCTCGTTATCGATGCGGATATGCGTAAGCCTACGGTGGCGCAGAAGCTTGATAAGCCGCTTTCCCCCGGACTTTCGAACCTTTTGGTAAATAACGAAAAAAATGTTGTCCATAAGGGTGTAATGCACGAAAACCTCAGCGTTATCACCGCGGGCGACATACCCCCCAATCCGTCGGAGCTTTTGGGCTCTGAAAAGATGAGCGCTGTGCTTAAACTGTTTGCCGAGCATTTCGACTATATCTTCATCGATCTGCCGCCGGCAACGGTCGTTGCCGACCCCCTTGTCGTCTCGAAATATCTGGACGGCATGGTCATCGTCGTCGCGCACAAGAGAACCAAACAGCGCGACGTTACAGAGACCATCCGCCAGCTGAAAATGACCGGGGTACGTATACTCGGATTCGTCTATAACGATTACAGCGAGGGCGGCAAGACATACAAACGTTACGACCACTATAAAGGCTATTACTCATATAAAAGCGAATCCCAGCCAAGCGAAAAACAAACATGAAAAAGCATATTTCAATAATATCCGTGTTGCTCGCATGCAGCCTTTTGACCGGCTGCGGCGATCATACCGAGACGTCGAGCGAGGTACTGCCGGAAAGCTCTGCTTTGACCGCCGAGTCCGAATTGCCGGAGGAGTCATCGACCGAAGAATCTTCGGACGATAGCACGGCGGAGGAATCTTCCGAGGATGTGTCGGAAGATGTGTCTGAGGAATCGTCGGACTCGTCTGACGATGTTTCCGAAGAATCTTCTGAGGAATCATCTGAGGAGAGCATGCCGGAGGAATCGTCAGAACCTGCCGAGGAGTCGTCGCAATATGTATACGAAAACGTCGATTTCAAGTCGCTTCAGCGTATAAATAAAGACATCTACGCCTGGATACGCATCCCCGGAACGGTGATCGATTACCCCATCCTCAATCGCAAAGGCGATAACGCCTTCTATCTGAAGCGCAATTATTACGGCTATGCCGATACGCGCGGGTCGATATACACCGAGGATTATAACGGACGCGATTTCAGCGACCCGGTAACTCTTATCTACGGACATAACATGAGCAGCGGCTCGATGTTCGGGTCGATCCAAAAAACCTATACGCGCCGTTCTTTTATGGACTCGCATAAAGAGATCCAGATCATAATGCCCGATAAGACCTATACCTATGAGATCTTCGCCGCAGTTCCGTACTCTAACATACATCTGATGTACTATTACGATTTCACTAACCCGACTGTTTTTGACCAGGTCATCGAAGATATCCTGTCAGTCAGAGCGGTCAACGCGGTGATCGACAGAAACGTAAAAGTTACGTCGGACGACCACATTATTATATTATCTACATGTCTTACCGGCAACGACAATAAGCGCTATCTGCTTCTTGCCGTACGCAAATAAGACCGCTGTAGTTGATATATACCAAACGCTTATTAAAATTCAATATCAGAAAGGAAAAACAAAATGAAAAAGATTATTGCAGGCGTCGTTGCCATTGCCTTTCTTGCAGCATTCGTTGTTGTAGGAGTATCTGCTTCGGGCTTTGTTCAGAGTCCCGATAAACACAAAATTACCATTGTTTCCGCCACCCTTGACGGCGAGACCGTTACCGCTGACCTGATCGTCACCCTTTATGCTGAAAGAAACACCCTCCCCGAAGAGGATAAGGATCAGCTTGAAGACGCTCGCGCTCAGATCATCGCTGACGACGTTGACGCTATCCCCGCCAACTATAAGGTCGGCGCTCTCTTTGACGTAACTTATACCGGCGGCTCTTTCGCAGGCAAGACCATGTCCGTCACTTTCGGCGTGGATTTCGGCAATGCCGCTCTTAAGGTGATCTATAAGAACACCGAAACCGGCAAGTGGGATGAAGCTCCCACCACTTACGAAGACGGTCGCCTTACCGGCGAATTCACTCACTTCTGCCCTGTTGCGATCCTTGTTGAGGATGCTTCGGTCATCGTCTCCGACCCCAGTGAGGATTCTCCTCGGACCGGCGACGCTCCTTCCGCTCTCATGATGATCCTCGGCGGCGCAGTAGTCTTCGGCGGTGCTGTTGTGGCAGTTGTCTTCAGAAAACGCGAAGACGCTTAACTTCAAACGCCTTATCAGGGGCTGTCGGAAATGAAAAGTTTGCGGCAGCCTCATTTTAACAAACGCAAGCAACATTATAATGCATAATTTGCTTGCACTGCCAAGGCGGGCTGACCATTGACAATAATGCCCTGTCTGACTCGAAAACGGAGTGAATGCGCAAGGGCGCACCGCGGTTTTGCGGTGCTTTGCGCCGTACAAATATATGAAACATGATTATAAAAAAGCTTTGCTGAGATGCGGCGTATTTGCTCTTATAATCGGGATCGTCATTGCCGTTGTCACCGTATTGGAAAATACGGTGTTTACAGATCCCGCTTCCGAAAGCTCGCAGCTTGGCGCGATCGACTATATGCATCAGCGTGAGACGGTCTATATAAACGGAGAACCCTATGTCCCCCGCAAAGGAGTCAGCACGCTCCTCTTTATCGGTCTTGATACTCAGGGCAAGATAACGGGAAGCGACTCATACAATAATTCCGAAAAAGCGGACTTCCTTGCCCTTGCGGTGTTTGATAACGAGCGCAAAAGCTATACGCTTCTGCACCTCAACCGCGATACGATGGCGGACGTAACCATGCTTGATATAAGCGGCAGGGAGATGGGGACTGTTTACGAACAGCTTGCCATAGCGCACACCTATGGCGACGGGCTGAGCGTGAGCTGTAAGAATACGGCAAAAGCCGTTTCGGACTATCTCTATGGCATCGAGATCAAAAACTACATATCCGTCACAATGGACGCGGTGTCGCTGCTCACCGACTATGTCGGCGGCGTCGCCATGACGATCGAAGAAGATCTCACCTCGATAGACCCCGAATTCACTCAGGGCGCGACGGTCAGGCTGAACGGCGAAAAGGCGCTCAAGTTTGTCCGCGCAAGGGGACAGCTTGAAGACAGCTCAAATCTTGCCCGCATGGAGCGGCAGAAGCAATATATCGCCGCGTTTTTCGACACGCTCGCTTCAAAAGATATCAACGATACGTTTCTTATGGGCGCGTTCGAGCAGGTCGACGAATATTCTGTAACAAATTGTGACTCATCATTTTTTTCTTCCGCAGGACGCGGACTTCGTGAATATACCTACAAAGGTGCGGTCTCGCCCAAGGGCGAGGCGATCGTCGGAGAAAAATATATGGAATTTTATGCCGACGAGGAGGATCTGCTCGCCATAATCACAGATTTGTTTTATGAGCGCGTTGACGACTGAAAGCGATATGAATTTGGTTGATTTCCATTCACATGTGCTGCCGGGCATTGACGACGGCGCAAAAGACGCCGCAATGTCGCTGAACATGCTTTCCGAAATGGCGGCGCAGGGCGTTAAAAAGGTTGTGGCAACTCCGCATTTTTATGCAGACGCCGAAGCGCCCGATCAGTTCCTGAAGCGCCGTAGCAAGGCGGTAAATGAGCTTAAAAACGTTATGACAGCCGGACTGCCCGACGTATATATCGGGGCGGAGGTCGCATATTTTCCCGGCATAGGTCGCTGTAAGGAGCTTCACGAGCTCAGAATATTGGGAACAGACCTCGTTCTTGTCGAAATGCCGTTTGACCGCTGGTCTCAGCAGGTAACAGACGACCTTCTGCTCATCAAAACCGCGCTTGGGCTTCGACCGATAGTGGCGCATATCGAACGTTATATCGATCAGAAGAGCGGCACGTTCACCGGACTTGCCGAAAGAGGGGTTTTGCTTCAGAGCAACGCTTCCCACTTTCTGACCTTCGGTACGCGCAGAAGGGCTCTGAGCCTTCTCGAGCATAACCTGATCCATCTGCTTGGGTCTGATGCGCATAATACTGACACCCGCCGTCCGAATCTGGGCGACGCAGTGAAATATATAACAAAAAAGCTTGGCACAAGCGAGCTTGAAGGCCTTTTTGAACAAGCGGCTTTGCTCTTGCAGCCTGAGACAGCGCAGTAAGAAAACCCGGGAAATTCGTTTTGCAGGCATCGTAGCAGGACGAGATTCGAACACGCACCGCCTGACAGCGTCGTTTTTCGGCGCTTTTCGACTTGTCCTTCTCGGAATACCCGCGTATTCCTTCGTCGTCCGCGTCAAAAATCGCTCAAAAATCGTCTGCTGTCAGGTGCGAAGCAGTTTTGACTAAGTGATTTTTTGTAAGACGAGGAAAAGACCGCAGCGTAATCCTTATCGGATTATCAAGGGCTTTGACGATGTATTACGAAAAATCACAACGTCAAAACCGATGCGGGTTCGAATCTTGTCCTGCTAAGTCGATTTTCGGCGCTTTTCGTCTTAAAAAGTGTATCGCGACCGACCGCCGGATGCAGTTAATCAATAGGAGAGAATAGCTATATGAATAAATTCCGCCGTATATTTGTCCTTGGCGCAGTAGACTATCTTATACTTTGTATCTCGTATCTTCTCACATACATTGTCCTTGATGCGTGGTATCTTGGCTCGGTTTTTGCAAACATGAGCATGGGATTTCCTGCCATTATAGGGATCTCAATGCTCGTTCTGCTTGCGGCATATGTGTTCACCGCGTGGGCGCTCGGCATCAATACGGTCATATGGCGTTACTCGAACGAAAAAAACTATCTTGTCGTGTTCTGCGCCATAATGTTTGCCAATGCCGTCTTTTTCGCCGTATCAAGGCTGGTAGGCATAAAGATCAACTCAATGCTTTATGTGATAGCGGCGCTTGTCAGCGCGTGCGGCTCTACGGCGGCGCGCGTGATATATAAGCTGATCGCGCGCTACTATGCGCATCGCTCCCTTATTTCAGAGCTTTCGTCGTCCCATGACGAAAAGCCCGGCGACAAACAGCGCCTTCTCATTGTCGGCGCGGGTGTTTCCGCTTCCATGATGCTCGGAGAGCTTATGAACGGCGACGCCGAGTCCGACCTGCACCCCGTTGCAATAGTCGACGACGATGCTGCAAAGCGCGGCAGAACCATTTGCGGCGTAAAGGTCGTCGGCAGAACCGTCGATATCCCCGCCGTATGCAAAGAATATAATGTTCAAATAATCTATATCGCCATCCCCTCCGCAAATAACGCTACGCGCGCTTCTATTATCGATGAATGCCAGAAGACGGGTCTGCCGGTAAAAATACTTCCCCACTATACGGAAATCGCCGATGACGAAAGCGGATTTGTCAACAAAGTGAGAGATATCACTCCTGAGGAGCTTTTGGGCAGAGAGCCCATAAACGTGGCAGACGAGGGCATATACAATTTCATCAGCGGCAAAACGGTTGCAATAACCGGCGGAGGCGGCTCGATCGGCTCTGAGCTTTGTCGTCAGATAGCGGCGCATTCGCCGAAGCGGCTGATAATTATAGATATTTACGAAAATAACGCCTATGCGATCCAGCAGGAGCTTAAGATGAAGTACGGCGACGCGCTGAATTTGCAGGTGTATATTGCCTCTGTGCGCGAACAGGCGAAGATAGATTACCTCTTTTCGGCGGAGCGCCCCGATATCGTCTTTCACGCGGCGGCGCACAAGCATGTTCCGCTCATGGAGGTGTCGCCCGATGAGGCTGTGAAAAATAACATATTCGGCACCTATAATACGGCGCTTGCCGCCAAAAATAACGGAGTAAAGCGCTTTGTGCTGGTGTCCACCGACAAGGCGGTCAATCCCACCAACTGCATGGGCGCGACAAAGCGCGTCTGCGAGATGGTGATACAATACTTCAACAGTATTTCTGAGGGGGCGACCACATATGCGGCGGTACGCTTCGGAAATGTGCTCGGAAGTAACGGCTCTGTAATACCGCTTTTTAAGGAACAGATAAAGAATCGTCAGGATGTGACGGTCACCGACCCGCGTATAATCCGCTATTTTATGACGATCCCCGAAGCGAGCCAGCTCGTGCTCGCCGCAGGCGCAATGGCAAGCGGAGGAGAGATATTCGTTCTTGATATGGGCGAACCGGTCAAGATCGACGATTTGGCACGCAAGATGATAAAGCTTTCCGGACTTGTGGAGGGCAGAGATATTCATATCCGCTACACCGGTCTGCGTCCGGGCGAAAAGCTGTTTGAAGAGCTGCTCGTCGGCGAGGAGGGTCTTAAAAAGACGCTCAACTCAAAGATATTCATAAGCAGCATCATGCCTGTCGACTTTGTCAGACTCAAAGGACAACTCGACGAGCTTAAGACCATGGTATCTGACGTAAGCGTAGCTGCCGATACGGTCGCCGCCAAGCTTGCCGAGGTCGTTCCCACATTCAAGCGCTATGTCCCCGAAAATAAAGTTTCGAAATGAAAAATAAAAAACTCATCGCCGTTCAAATAGTTTTAATACTGCTGCTCATCTTTGTGTGGGGCAATTCACTGCTTTCCGGTAAAGAATCGGGGGAGATAAGCGGCGGCGTCAGTGCGCTGATCGCCCGCTGGTTTGGCATTTCTTCCGCAAATTTGGGTCATATCGTGCGTAAATGCGCGCATTTCAGCGAATTTGCGGCGCTCGGCGCAACGGTATCGCTGCTACTCATATATAAAGGTCAGCACGGCGCAATGTTCGTCATGCCGTTTGTCATAGGGATGATGTCGTTTCCGCTCATCGATGAGACGATCCAGATATTCACCCCTGACCGCGGACCGTCGATAACCGACGTGTGGATCGATATGTCCGGCTATCTGCTCGGCGCGGCAGTGATATGGGTCATACATAAGCTGATAGTGCGCTGTAAGCGAAAAAAAGCAAAGAAAAAAGATAAGCGAATTGCAAAATAGAACATAAAAAGCTATAACGCCGTAATGATACGCGTTATAGCTTTTTTTGATCCTATTAATGAAAGAGGTCTAACAGGGGAAAACACGCGGAGCGTGTTGTCCCTTGTTTATAATAAAAATCCGTTTTTTTCGCGATTCACTCGTGAAAAAAACTCCCTAAGGCGAGCTTCGCGAGCCCTCGCGCCGAGGGTGTGCGATAAGCGCGAGGAGGAAAGGGGTCTTATAGGGGAAAACGTAGTTTGCCCCTA
>CAZVSW010000069.1:0-9924 GCA_964630005.1 uncultured Ruminococcus sp.
GTCAAGTGAAAGCTCATATTTTTTCTTTATAGCTATATCGGTAATTTTACTTACCTCCTCAATAAATTTTTCATATTCGCTTGCTTCTTCCGGAATAAAGCTGTTTGCCGCCGCGGTTTTAGAACTGCCTTTCGGTTGGCTCACTTCGGGCTGTTCCAAAGCGTTGCACGCAGAAAGCAAGACCGTCCCGACTAATATAAGTGCAATAATAATGTTTCGTTTCATGGTGTTTCCTCCTTTAATTATACATAATATCTTCGATTGTCCAGTTGCTACAAGCGCTATTGTAACTCATATTAACAAAGCTAAGCCACCGGCCGCATTCTCATCATGTCGGTATCTGCTTTTTCTTTCGATGCCTCGGCTTCATTCTTTTTTACCTCAACATATTCTTCTGCGTATGCAGGCACAATCTGAATAAGTGAGAAAATGAGAACAAAAGCTACAATTGACGATAATAGTCTTTTTAACATCGGTTAAACTCCTTATTAAGATAATATTTGTTGAGATGTATTCTTCTAAAAGCTGCGCTCCTTTCTGTTCGCAGTATAACTATATAGGCAGAAACACACCTGACTCTTTTATAATATCACTTATAAATAAAAAATCAAGAGGTATGTCAGGAAATTATTACTATTAAATTCAGATTATCCCTTTTGCACAATTTCATGCTCTGATTTTTGTGTAATATGCCAATACACTATTGTAACATAGTAAATCGACGTTTTTGCTTCGCATCACAAAAGCAGACCGATGACATGCCAAAGAGGCAGATGTATCGGTCTGCTTTATATCACGGGTATGCGGGATATGCTGACGGTGCTATGCGATTAAAAAATATTTTCTATTATTTCCACAAGCTCGCGTTCGGTCGTTGCGGAATTTATCGCCGAGCGCGCCGAAGCCGCGCCGGGGAGACCGTGTATATACCACGAAAGGTGCTTTCTGAGCTCCGGGAGTGCGCGTTCGCCCTTTTCTGCCGCATGAAAGCGTATATGCTCACCGATCACGGCGCGGCGTTCGGCTTCGCTTGGCTTTTCAAACGTTTTTCCGCTGAGCGCGGCCTCGATCTCACGAAATATCCAGGGGTTTCCCATCGCACCGCGTGCGACCATAACGCCGTCTGCGCCCGTTTGCTCGATCAGCCGCAGTGCGCTTTCGCCGTCCGTAACATCTCCGTTAGCCACGACCGGAACAGACACTGCCTCTTTTACGCTTTTTATGATCTTTGGGTCGGAACGCCCCGAATAAAGCTGTGCCCGCGTTCTGCCGTGCACAAACACCGCCGCCGCACCACCGCGCTCGCATTCCTTTGCGACCTGCACGGCGTTTATGTGCTCATCGTCAAGCCCGGCGCGCATTTTTACCGTAACCGGCACGCTGACAGCGCCGCGCACCGCTGACACGATCTCGCGGCACAGAGCCGGGTCTTTCATAAGCGCACTGCCTTCGCCGTTATTAAAAATTTTCGGCATCGGACAGCCCATATTGATATCGATATACGCCGGAGCAAGACGTTTTTCGCACTCGGAAGCGGCAAAAGCAAGCGTTTCGGGCTCGCTGCCGAATATCTGTACGGCGGCGGGAAGCTCGTCTTCATATATTTTTCCAAGCGTCCATGTCTTTTTATCGCCGTATTTTATCGCCTTTGCGGATATCATCTCGGTCGTGACGCATTCCGCGCCAAGGCGCGCGCAAAGCCGTCTGAACGGATGATCCGTCACGCCGGCGAGCGGCGCCAGAAACAGTCCAAGCTTAAATTCATTGTTACCGATCTTCATAGTCAATTTATCGTATTCCGCCCGCCGACGTCGTCAAGCAGTCGTTCTGCCGCCTCGATCAGCGGTTTATATTCCGTTTTTTCTTCCGCAGTCATGATCTTATCGCAGATCGCGCGGGTTTGCAGTATAAGATCAATATCCGCCGCGTCGGCCGCTTTGAAGCTCATGCCGCCGCTCTGTCTGTTGCCGAAAAAGTCGCCCGGACCACGCAGTTTAAGGTCGGCTTCGGCTATCTTAAAGCCGTCCGAGGTCCTGCACATGGTCTCGAGCCGTTCTTTTGACTGCGGAGTCTCTTTATCATACATCAGAACGCAATATGATTTGCGGCTGCCCCGCCCTATTCTGCCCCTGAGCTGATGCAGGCTCGAAAGCCCGAAGCATTCGGCGTTTTCAACTATCATAAGCGACGCTTCGGGCACGTCGACTCCGACTTCGACCACCGTTGTTGAAACAAGAATATCGGTCGTGCCCTGCTTGAAGGAGCTCATGATCTCCTGCTTTTTTTTGCCGGGCATCTTGCCGTGAAGCAGTGCTATACGGCGGTTCGGAAAGCTTTTTTCAAGCGTTTTGACGTGTTCTTCAGCCGATTTTCTTTCCAGCGTCTCGTTTTCCTCGACCAGCGGGCAGATGACATAGACCCTGCCGCCCGACGAAATCTCCTTTTCGATAAACGCGTTTATGCGCGCGCGGTAGCCCTCGTCAAGGGCAAAGGTCTCCACCTTTTTACGCCCCGGCGGAAGCTCGTCGATGACCGAAATATCGAGGTCGCCGTAAAGTATCAGGCTGAGGGTACGCGGGATCGGCGTTGCGGACATGACAAGCGTATGCGGTGCGATCCTGTCGGATTTTCCGATGAGGTCGGCGCGCTGCATAACGCCGAAGCGATGCTGTTCGTCGGTGACGGCGAGCGCCAGATCTTTGAAGCGTACGTCGCTTTGTATGAGGGCGGATGTGCCTACCGCGACCTGGATCTCGCCGTTTTCGAGAAGCCGCTTGGCTTCTTTTTTCTTTGCCGCGGTGAGTTTGCCGGCAAGCAGTTCTACCCTTATTCCAAACGGAGAAAGCATTGCGGAAAGCGTTTTGCTGTGTTGTTCGGCAAGTATTTCCGTCGGCGCCATCATGACCGCCTGAAAGCCGTTTTTCACCGTGATATATATAGCGGCGGCGGCGACCGCCGTCTTGCCGCTGCCCACGTCGCCCTGCACCAGCCTGAGCATGGGCGTATTTTTTTCCATATCGGCAAATATTTCTTTGATAACGCGCTGCTGCGCGGACGTAAGCTGAAAGGGAAGCCCCTCGAAAAAGCGCCTTATCTTTGTGTTTGCAAGCCCTATGGGGTTCGCAGACCGAACATCGCTTTTGTTTCTGAGAAGCCTTACGGCGAGCTGGAATTCCAAAAGCTCTTCAAATGCAAGCCGTTGCTTCGCCGAATACGCCTCCTCCGGAGTGGAGGGGCGGTGGAGCGAGATCAGCGCGTCCCTTTTTTTCATAAGCCCGAATTCCGAAAGTATTCCGCTTGCAAGTATCTCCGGTTCTTCGTCGGCGAGCGGCAACGCCTGCTTTACCGCCGAGCGGAGTATATTTTGCGTCATGCCGCTTGTTGAAGGATATATCGGCACGACGTTTTCGGGCTGTTTGCCGTCATAGATGACATCCACGACCGGGTTAACAGTTTCTCTGCCGTACGGACCGAAGGATATCTTTCCGAAAACGCGGATTCGTGCCCCCTTGACAAGCGACTTTGTTATCCACTTATTGTTAAAAAATGTGAGGTAAAGCTCGCCCGTCTCGTCCTCCGCCATGGCTTTTACCATCATGATGCCCGACCGCGAGCGGCTCTCTGCCGCCTGCACGGCGACGGTAACGCACACTGCGCAGAGCTCGCCGTCGGCGATCTCGGCAAGTTTTTTCAGCGCGCGTCTGTCCTCATAGCGGCGCGGCAAAAAATACAGCAGATCGCGCGCAGTATGAAGATCCAGCTTTTCAAAAAGCTTATTGCGCGCCTCGCCGACGCCGCGGAGGTATTTTATCTGCATATCGGCGTTCATTTCCCGCCGTCCAACGTCAGCACGGTATAGGGCGTCTGCGCCTTATCGAGCGCAGTCCTTTCCCTGTCCTGACAGCAAAGCAGAAATATCTGCTGAGTTTCGGAAAGGTTGGCTATCAGATGGAGCATCTGAGCCAGCCTTACGTCGTCAAGATGACAGAAGCTGTCGTCAAGCAGCATGAACGGGCGCTCGGCGTCGTATATAAGCTCGGTCAGCGCAAACCGCATGGAAAGATATGCCGTATCGCGCGCGCCGTCGGAAAGGTAATCTGTGTTATGCTCCATGCCGCTGTCGTCGTAGCTCATTTCAAGATTTGCCGTGAGCCCCACCGACGAATATTTTCCGCCGCTGGCGATATCGAGATATTCGCCCGTAAGCTCGGCAAGTTTGGGTGAAACGGTGGATTTCATGAAGTTGCAGGAATCCTCCAACACCTCCATCGCAAGCGACAGCGCACGGTATTGCAGTCTTGCCTCGTCAAGTTTGCGTTCGGCGACCTCAAGACTGCCCGATATCACTGCCGGGCTTTCGCTTTGCGCGTTCAGATAGGCGCACTGCTTTTCAAGCTCGGTGACCGCTTCGCCCAGCGCTCTGAAGCGCGACTGAGCAAAGGCAAGCTCGCGTTCCGCGTCCTTTCGCGGTCGTTTTGGCTCGACCGCTCTTGCGGCAAGCTCGGCAAGCTCGTCCACATCAACGTTCTCGCTGAGCTTTTTATATATATTTGCCGCGTGCATCCAGTCGGCCTTGCAAGAGCCGATCTCCGACGCGGCGGAATAGATCTTTCTTATTGATTCGGAATAGCCGTCCTTGCTTTCGGGCATAAATTCGTTGACACGGCTGCCGACAGAATCCGAAAGGCGGCGGTTATTTGCCGCTTCGTCCGAATAGCGCCTGTTAAGGGAGGTAAGTCTGTCCTCAATAGCTCTGGCCTTTACGCTTAACAGCGCGTATTCCTCAGCTCCCTTCAGGAGCTCCTTTATATTGGAAAAGCCGAGCTCACGCGCAAGCTTTCTGCCCTTTACGCCGCAGGCAAGCCCGAAAACGAGCGACGCGACGCCAAGGATCAGAAGCGACAGCCATGCCGCGATGTTTCTGATGTCAACAAGGAGCAATACGACGCCTGCGGCGGCAAGAATTCCGCCCAGGATCGCAAAAATGCGGAAAAGCATTCTCTTGCCCCTGGCAGAGGATGTAACCTCGTCCGCGTCGCAGTCGAAAAACGGCGAGCCGGTCTTTATGTCTAAAAGCTCGTCCTCGGCCGCGGAAAGCTCTGTTGTAAGTTCGTCAAGGCGCTTATTGCTCAGCGTAAGGTTGGCGTTGTCGTCGGCAAGCGCGTCGATGAGCTGTGTTTCGGGGGCGCTTTTGCCGCCGAGCACCGCCCTCGCCTCTTCATATTTCTGCTGTGCGGCGGCATAACGTTCATTCGCTTCGCGGATCTCGTCAAGGCGCTGTCCCGCTTCGAAACAGCGGAGGTTTTCAAGCTCCTTGCCGATTGTCTCAAGCTCTTCGCCCGCTTTGGCAAGCATCTCGCGCTTGTCGCAAAGCGCGACGCGCTTTGAGGTAAGCTCCTTGTGAACCGCGTTCGCCTTGTCAAGCGCTTCTTCAAGGCGTTTGCATTTTTCTTCCAGCGTTGGAATAACGCCCCTGTACTGCATGTTTCTGAGGTACGCTCTGCCCTCCTTAAGGCGCTTCATCGCCTTGTCGGCGTTAGTCTTTTCGTCGGCGGAGAAGAGCAGATTGCGAAGCGACTCTGCAAGCGCAGGGTCGCCGTTGTGGGCTTCGCCCGCACGACCGACAAAAAGCGTTTTTGCAAATGTAACATCATTTATGCCAAAAATGGCAACGCCCGGCACAAGCCCCTGAAGGGCGCTTTCGCCCGTTTCGGTGTTGGTAACGGTAACGCTGTCCTCTTTGCCGTCGGTCTTGCGGCTCACGCGGTAGGTCTTGCCGCCGGCACTAACAACGACAGAGCCCATCGCCGCCGAGCCGTCCCACGGCATATAGCGAAGCTTTTCGTTTTCGGCAAGCGACTGCTTTTTTGTTCCCGAAAAGCCGTAAAACATATATTTGAGGAACGCCGCCAGCGTGGTTTTGCCCGATTCGTTAGGCAAATTGACAAGATTCAGATGCTCGCCGGGGGTGATCACAATGTTTTTAAGCTTGCCGAACGAAACTATTTCAATTTTTTTGATCTGATACTCAGCGCTCATCGTTTACCTCCGTAAGATTTGAAAAGCCCCTGTCCTCCAAAGCGGAAAGACCGTATTTCATAGCGAGCGCAACGATATCCGAAACGTCCTCGCCGTCGGCAAAGCCGCCCCGCTCCTGCATTTTGCGGCAAAACACGCCTTTGAGGCTCACGTCGCTTTCAAGCGACGAAAGCTGGGGTCTGACGGCGGTCTTGTCGATGATCTCCATACGGAAGGGGAAGGCGTCGCCGACGCCGATCTCTGACGGAGAGATGGTGAACCCCTCTGTCAGCACTCCCGTAAGGATGAGCCTGAGCATGACGTCGCTCTGGTATTTTGCAATGTCAGAGCGTATCTTTTCAAGCGCGTCATATTTTCCAAGCCCCGAAAGCTCGCATTCGACCGTCTCATAGCGTTTTTGAGAAAATCTGACCTCTTCCAGTTCGATCCTGCCCTTTTCAATCGTGCCAAACAGCGCTCCGTGATGACCCGGTTCGTCGTAACTACGCCCGACAAGACAGCCGGGATAGGCGTATGCAGTGCCGCCCGCATAAAGCACGCCGCTGGGCTTGTGGATATGCCCGAGCGCGACATAATCAAAGCCCGAAGCCGCAAGCTTCTGTTCGGTGATCGGACCGCAGGGCGACGAGGAAGACGACGTGTCGCCGTGGCAGAGCAGTATATTTATAAGGCTGTCGTCGGGCTTTTCCCAACCGTCGACCGGGCTTTCGGTCATTATCGAGGACGTGAAGCCCACGCCGTAAACGCAAGCGCCGAGCGGCGCAAGTTCAAGCTTTTCGCGCTCGCGGAAGATATAGAGGTTGTCCGGCATTTTCATGGTAGTATATAGCGAATCGTCGCTTGCCGGGTCATGATTTCCCGGTGACAGCAAAAACAGGCAGTTAGGGCAGCTTTTTATAACGCTGAAGATGAACTGTGCGCCGTCATCGGTGATATATTCGCTGTCAAAAAGGTCGCCCGCGATGAGGCAGAGCTGAACGCCGTTTTCTTTTGCAAACATAACGGCCGACGAAAACGCCGCGCGCAGTTCCATGCGCCGTTTTTCCGCCTCCCCGATATTATAGAGCGTAAACGGCGAATCGAGATGTACGTCCGCGATATGAAGAATCTTTATAGACATTATAAAACTCCTTTAATTCAGATCATATAAATGAGCGCCGAAAAACGCACGTCGCGTCTGTCGTTTGCCGCCATACGGCTGATAACGGCGCGGCTGCCCACCGAGACCAACATTTTCTTTGCCCTTGTAACCGCCGTATAAAGCAGGTTGCGCGTCATAAGCGGCGAAGGACAGCGCAGTGACGGAATTATCACAAACGGGTACTCACTGCCCTGACTTTTGTGAACCGTCACGGCGTAGGCGTGTTCAAGCTCCTCCGCCAGCGCGAAGTCGTATTCGCAGATGCGTCCGTCAAAATCGATGACAAAGCATTCGTCGCGGAAACGTATCTCAACAATACGCCCGATGTCGCCGTTATATATTCCCGACCCCTCTTCGCCGTCCCTGAGCCACGTCAGATCGTAATTATTCTTTATCTGCATGACCTTATCAAATTCTCTGAAAAACAGATTTCCTATCCGCTTTTCTTTTTTATGCTTGTCCCGCGGGTTGAGCGCCTCCTGAAGGATCTTGTTGAGTTCGTACGTTCCGAGCTCGCCGCGTCTGGTAGGCGTGATGACCTGTATGCCGTCAAACGGATCGATCGAATAGGTGCGCGGCAGACGTTCGCGGCAAAGGTCGCTTATAAGCTGCTGAGCCTTTTTGGGGTCTTCTTCGCTCAGAAAGAAGAAATCGCTGTCCTTTTTGTTGCAGATGGGCTCTTCGCCGTTATTTATGCGGTGCGCGTTCACTACGATCATCGATTCGCTCGCCTGGCGGAAAATATGTTCAAGCCGGGTGGTGGGGAATTGGTCGGAGCTTATCATGTCGCAAAGGACGTTGCCCGGACCGACGGGCGGCAGCTGATCGACGTCGCCGATGAGGACGAGTATGGTATCATGCTTGAGCGCGCGGAGCAGTGCCTCCATGAGAAGCGTGTCGACCATCGACATTTCGTCGATAACGACCGCCTTGAACGGGAGCGGATCGTCGGCATTTTTGGTAAAGACCGGCTTGCCGTCTTCGCTGTAGGACATTTCAAGCAGGCGGTGTATGGTCTTTGAGTCGCGCCCCGATGCTTCGCTCATGCGCTTCGCGGCCCTTCCGGTCGGCGCCGCCAATGCGTAGGATATGCCGATTATGTCAAAAATATCAAGTATTGCCTTAATTACCGTCGTTTTGCCCGTGCCCGGACCGCCCGTGACGATGCTGACGCCAAAGCATACGGCGTTTCGTATGGCTTTTTTCTGTTTTTCGTGGTAGGTGATCCCCTGCTTTGCTTCAAGCTCGGCGATCTGCGCTTCAACGCCGTCGAGACGGTAGGGCAGCTCCGCCGAATTCAAAAGCGCCAGCTTTTCCGAGATGTATTTTTCAGCGCCGTATATCGAAAGCAGCGCATAGCCGTCGTGCTCGCCGTATCGGTTTTTGACAAGCTCGCCTTTTGAAACGCCAAGCGCCACCGCGCTGTCGATGACCTGCGTGTCGACGCCGAGCACCCGACGGCATTCGTCGATGAGCATGGCGTAGGGCAGATAGCAATGACCGCCCTGATATGCGGCGTTTGAAAGGGCATATCTTATGCCCGCCTCAACGCGCTCGTTGCAATCGGGCAGAAAGCCCAGATCTTTGCCGACGATGTCGGCTTTTTCAAAGCCTACGCCGGCGATCTCCTCACAAAGGCGGTAGGGGTTGGCTTTGACTATGTCGACCGCCGCAGATTTATATTTTTTATAGATTCTTACAGAAATGGCAGCACCGAAATAAGAGCTCAGGAACATCATTACGTTTCTGACGCCGAACTGAGCCGCAAACGCTTCGCCGATGGTCTCTGCCGATTTTTTGGTGATACCCTTGATCTCCGCAAGCCAGAGCGGATTGTTTTCAAGTACGTCAAAGGTGTCTGTTCCGAAGCGGTCGACGATGCGCTGTGCCGTGACCGGACCGACGCCCTTTATCGCGCCGGAAGCGAGGTAGTGATAGATCGCCTCGGTATTTTTAGGGAGCGATTTTTCAAAGTACCCGACCTTCAGCTGTCTGCCGAAGCTCGGGTGGATCGTCCATTCGCCGCTCGCCTTCAGATGCTCGCCCGCGGTCAGATACGGCATTAGACCGACAAGAGTGACCAGATCGCCGTCGACGTCCAGCTCACAGACGGTATAGCCGTTTTCGTCGTTTTGAAAAATTATTTCGTTGACAATGCCTTCAAGTGTGATTTTTTCTTCTTTTTCCAAAGCGTTCTCCGTCATGAGCTGTATCTGAATACGAACTTTTCAGGTCGTTTTTTCGGTCTCCACGCTGATTTTTTTGTATTTTTCCGCAAGCGCGTCAAGAATTTTGTCTTTTTCGCCGCTACGGCAAATGATGATGATATCCGGCTCGGATGCAGTATCGCCGCATAGGTCGGACTGTCTTTCGCCGATCCATACGGAAAGCCGCCTGTTTCCATAGGAGCGGAAAAGCTCCAGTACGGTAAAACAAACCCCCAGCGCGGCAAAGAAATAAAGTATCATGTCTGCCATCATTATCTCCTCCTATTATAAGATATGTTGGAGATAAAATCAAGTGCAAATTTAAAGGACGGGGGACAACAGACGCGCGACAGCTTGAGATAAAAAACAAGCTTTAGCAAAAGCGCGTCCGTTTTCCCCCGTTAACCCCCTTTCGGGGAACGACGGAGACAAACTACGTTTTCTCCCCGTAAACCCCTTTTCCTCCTCGCGCTTATCGCACACCCTCGGCGCGAGGGCTCGCGGAGCTCGCCTAAGAGGTGTTTTTTCGATGCGCAT